>JAYUSV010000291.1:0-5578 GCA_043755495.1 Synechococcales cyanobacterium | reverse complement strand
GCCAGGATGGACATGGGCGAAGATCGTTAAGTATGCTTACTCATCCCATTCTAATGGAGAATTTAGCCATCGCACGTCAAGCCAGAGAATCAGGATACTGATTGCTCTGAGCTGCTTCGTCTACTGATCTCCACCAAGCCTGGGCAAATTACTTACGGGGCTTAATGTCTATTTTGCCATCAGGGCGATAGACTACGGTGTATTGCGCTAGGGGTTTAGTTCCCGAGGCAGCCGCTGCATCGTATTTAGTAACTGCTGGTAATGGAGTTTCTTTTTCGTGGTCAAAAGCCGCACCGTTTAGCGGGTCATAATCGACAATTTCACCATTTTCGTCGGCAGCTACTCGGTAGGTCAGGTCATTCTTAAAAGTTGGAGCAGCAGCAAGCTTTACTTTACTTTCTAGATCTTTAGCTAAACTCCTCACCTGCTCTTGATCAGCAATTGCCTTGCCATCAGTTGGATTGCTCGCCAATAACTTATCGCGCTTAATTTCGATCGCTCCATTGGGAGTAAAGCTCACAGTAAAGTCAGCGGTTTTTTTGGCCGGAGACTCGCTGGTTTCAGCTTTTTCAGGATCTTTTTCAGCATTAGCTGGCACCATTTTCGGCAATGGAATTATATCTTTTTTGCTTTCAGCCACTGAATTCTTTGGCGCATAGCTGACTATCTTACCTTCTTCATCAGCCGTTAGAGTGTATTGCAACTTATCAGAGATGCCCTTACGGTCTTCCCACTGTTGATTGATTTCACGGCGTAGCTTGCGCTCAATGAAAGCAACTTGAGTAGGGTTGTCATTTGTTTTAGGGTCTACCGCCGATCGCTCTACCGGTTTTTTACTGGCGGCTGGACTAGGGCTACTAGAAGGACTGGCACTCGGACTGCTTATGGGGCTGGTGGAGGGATTAGTCACCGGACTGGTTATGGGCACACTTTGCTTGGCACCTACGGGGCTAGCTGCTGGAGTTGGAGGCTTATCATTAGGCTTGGGCTTATCTGATGTTTTACTCACAGGAGCGGTGCTTGCCGCTGGATCTGGGAGAGTAATCTTGGTCGGAGCAGGCATTAAGTAAAAGGCCAAAGCGGTGGCGGCCAAACCAGATAGACCAAGGCCGATCGGAGCATTTTGGGCTGAAATCGCGCCCTTCGCAGTGCGAGCAGTGGGTTGAATACCTACTAACAAAGTGGGTAGGGTCGAGCCATCGGCTAGAAATTGATCGATCGCCTCAGTCAAATCGAACAACTGCACAGTACTGAGCTGCCAATCTACTTCGCCCTGTTCAGACTGGGCGATTAAACGGTGCTCTTGGCCTTTTTCGAGGCGCACTTTACCCACCTGTTGAGCCGTGGGGGCATTCACCACCTTGCTAAGCAATTCTTGGGTGTAGTTGCTCACGGCAGTAATAAGCTGCTGAAAGAACTCCATCCCACCACTCAGGGGCTTCTTTTGGCCGGAAATATGACACTCGGCATTTACCAAAGTAGACATCAAAGGTCGCACTTCGTTAGATCTCGAACCATCGCTGATGCCATCTAAAATTAGCGTGCAGTTAGGCAGGCTGTATTGTCTTCTGATACTCATGATTACTTCGACTCCCCATCAAATAAACTTACCCAAAACCGTTCCATACCGGCGGTACCAGTGCAAAATAATAATTTGCTGAGCAAATCGATCGCCAGCTCGTTTAATTTGTCATTATCAGCATAAGTGACAACCATCGATCGACGGGGGTTCATACGGCTGCGAAAGTGCGATCGAAATAGGTCTAGGTATTCAGAGAGGCGGAAGTTACATTCTGGCGGTAAAGACTTGCTACTGAGCATTTGCTGCTCGGTCAATAACTGCCGAATTGTTACCGTATAGCGGCGAGACAACTGGCAAGCCACAATGGTCAGAGCCTTGGCTTCGTTCATGCCCAAAACTCGCCGACTGTGGGCACGGCGCAGGGGGTTGGTCGATCGCATTCGCCACAGAGACAAGCGGTTTTTAATCACGCTGTCTAGCCCAATTTCTTTGGCCATTTCTAGCACCTGTTCGGCTCCGCCTAGTTCGAGGGACTCGATCGCCAGCAGTAGTAGATCTATTTCTAATTTGGCACGACGAGGACAGCCCACTTTATCTAAGGGGATATCTGGCAACCGCCCCAATATGTAGGGTGTCATGTCGCTGGTTTGGGGCGGTGGGCTGGCTAGGGTGGCATTCATAGGGTAGGCACGAAGCTGACAGGCAGTATAAACATTTCAATATACTATAGGATACCCGACTTACAGCAGCGGCTTTTGTGCCCAGGGTAAATCGCAGCTTCGATCCGTACTCTTAACTCGCTCTAGACATCCGCAAACAGCTCTTCGCCTTCTTTGCTGACGGCAAAGCTATCAGCGTCAGTGGGGGGTTTGACCTTGATAAGGTTAGTTACAAAACTTGGGACAGCCATACCCATAACTGAGTCTACCCAAGCAACGTTTTTGCCAGTGCAGAGATCGAACTTAGAACCGTGGAAAGGACAGGTAATATTGCCATCTGCGACTTTGCCCTTGGCTAAAGGCAAACCCAGGTGTGGACATTTGTTGGCGATCGCGCAATATTTGCCGTCTTTTTGACTGACAATCAAAGTTTTGCCGTTGGCGGAGACTTTGGTTACGCCGCTGGCGCTGATATCTGAGGCATTAGCAATTTTAGTTTTGGTCACGATGAACCCTCCTGCTTAATTAACGATTTTTAAAATTCTGACGAAGAATTTACCAATAATAGCAGGAGGGTTGCCGGATAACTGTTCGATCGCGTCAATTCCTTACGTTTCGACACTCAAAGAGAAAATCCTCACTTAATTTTTGCCACAGCCCGAACCAGAGCCTTCAGGATGTCTATTTGTTGGTGAATACTTTCTTCAGGTATCAGCTCAAAGCGAAGTCTCTTGCTCCCTCTCCCCTTGTGGGACTGCCAGACAAGTGCCCGAATGCATTAGGGCAAAACTGTCGCAATAGAGGGCTGGGGTGAGGGGGAGCCAATGTGTCCTGGCTAAAATTGCTACCCCTTTCTTCCTCATCTAATAAACTTAAAGCTCCAAGGATATTTGTCATAACGGTTAGTTGTTACACCATGACGAGTTGTTCCATTGTAAAATTTTTCTCCTGGATGGATTCTTATTTGCACTCTCCCGCCATTTTTAGCATTGATTATTCCGGCGTGAACAGCCGCGCTGCAAATAGAAGAGCCAGTTGTGTATATATCTGTACCCCATATATTATTATTAATCGTACCATTTTCGTTACACATATAGACAAAATCTTGATCTAATTTTCCTTGCAAATCTGAGGCTGTCTCATTCCATTCTAAAAGTTGAATTTGTTCTTTGAACAAAGGAGTTCCGGTTGCATCTAAAAAAACAAAGCTCCCCTTGGAACTATCATGACGACTGCTTGTAACACCATAACGAGCTGTACCATTGTAAAACTTCTCTCCTGAACGGATTCTAATTTGCACTTTCCCTCCATCCTTAGCATTGATTCTTCCTGCATGAACAGCAGCACTACAGATAGAAGAACCAATTGTATATATATCTGTACCCCATATGGTATCGATCGTGCCATTTGATGGACACACATATGTGAAGTTCTGATCAACCTTTCCTATTAAATTTGAAGGTCTCTGATTCCAAGCAATTTCCTCTGATGGAATTGAAGAAGATGTTGGAGAAGGAGGTGTTGAAGATATGAGAGATATAGGTGGAATTGTTGAGGTTGGGGTCACAATAGGTTGACCTGACTTGGAAAAATGTATTACTCTAACGGTCTTTTGATCGTTTGCTAAGTTAATAAGAAAATCTTGAACGGGATACCCCGATTTACTTAGGTTGACTCGAACATCTCCTTTACTTGCAATACTGACCTTAGCGTAACCATTACCATCAGTGTATTGGCTTTCAGGTGCTCCTTTAGAAATAACTTGTAACTTAACACCGGCTAAAGCTTCTCCAGTCTCTGCTCGCGTGATAAGTTCGACTTCTTTTTGAGGTATAGAGCATGTGTCTGAGAACAGCCCCAGACTACATCTGAATTCGGGGACAGTAAGAACGGTGGCAATAGCCCCAACCAAGGCTACGATAAAACTCCACTTCACATAGTTGAACTTTTTATTAACTTGGCTCATATAGACTCTTTTTCAATGACAATACACCCTTAATCTTAATCAGCATATTAGGTAAACAACTCCGAGTATCACAGCTTATCTATGATACCATCAGGCAGCATCACACCAGAGGTATTTTATGACGGTGCTTCCAGAGACAGTAGATAAATAGAGCTTAGCCTTCCATGTCAACGTAAGCCACAAACTGTTAAATAAAGCTCTGATTGGAGTGAACCTAGCAGCGATCGAACCCGAGCTTTCACGGTATCCTAACTACTATGCAACAAGTAGATTTCACCACGCTTACCGCAGCTTGCCAGGAGCTGTCGATCGACTGGATTCCCTCTCGATTAGAAACCGTTTATCAATTCGACAAACACACCGTAGCCTTAGGCTTGCGCAACTTTGCCGGTCGGGGCTGGCTGGGTATATCCTGGCATCCAGAAGCCTCGCGGATTGCCATGACTCAGGCACCACCCAAGATTCCCGATACGTTTACTTTTAGTCAGCAGCTCAAAGCTCAGCTTGGGGGCTTGGCCTTGGTGGCGATCGAACCCATCGCTCCCTGGGAGCGGGTAATGGATTTACAGTTTGCCCGCAGACCGGGTGATTCGATCGAGTTTCATTTGTTTGTGGAGGTGATGGGCAAGTATAGTAACGCTACTCTAACAGATGCCGATCGGCTGATTATCTCTACAGCCCACCAAGTCAGTAGTAAACAGTCTTCGGTGCGCACAGTACAGACTGGGCAACCCTATGAGGTACCACCAGGCATGTTGAGTGCCATGCCTAAGTTAAGTGAGTTGATCGAAGATTGGCAAGAGCGAGTGAGTTTGTTGCCAGGATTGGTGACTAAGCGTTTGATTGCTAGCTATCGGGGTTTGAGTACGGCTTTGACTAGTGGGCTATTAGTGGCTGCGGGGTTAGCTGTAGATAGTCAAACTAGTGATTTATCTGCGGAGCAATGGCGATCATTATTTGTCCAGTGGCAGAGTTGGTTGGAATGGGTGGAGGCTGGTGATCGCTGGCAGCCGGTGTGGACAGAAACAGGCTATAGCGTGATGGGGTGGGGTGAGCGACCGGCCAAGTCGGTGAATATTTTGGTTGATGGTTATTTTCAGCAAATTTTAGGTCGATCGAACTTTGGGGCGGTGCGCCAGCAGTTGTTGCAGAAGCTGAAAGTGGTGATTACTAAGTTAGAGGTGAAGGCTCAGACTTTTCGATCGCGCTTGGCCGAATCGGTGGATGCTGATTTGAATCGCAGTAAGGCCGATTTGTTGATGGCTTATTTGCATCTGTGGCAGCCCGGTATGAAAAAAATTACGCTGGCTGATTTTGAGACGGGGGAGGATGTATCGATCGATCTTCAGCCCGAAAAGAATTGCATTCAAAATGCTCAGGCTCTGTACAAGCAATTCCAAAAACTCAAGCGGGCACAGACTATTGTGGTGC
>JAYUSV010000290.1:0-5596 GCA_043755495.1 Synechococcales cyanobacterium | reverse complement strand
TTTTCACCAAAGCTCTCCATGAGCAAGAATTCTAGCAGTTTTGCTTGATCAATCAGGTCTAACAGTTGTTCTTTTTGATCACTTAGAGTTGCTTTGATTTCAGCAGGAAGTTTTGACATAATGGGTTTTTTCAGGAGTTTATGAAGCCTAGATGATGGATTTGGCGAAAAACTAATCATCCGAGTCGTTTTCAATGCATTCATTTTCACCCAAACTAGATGACCACCTCCAGCATATGCTCTCAAACCATTCTTTTTCTAGCCGCCAATCCGCAAGGGACAGTTACTCTACGGCTCAATCGAGAATTGCGGGATATTAGTGAAGGATTGCAGCGTTCCCAAAAGCGCGATCGATTTAATCTAGAAAAGCGATCTGCTGTGCGTCCCCGCGATATTCAGCGAGCTATGTTGGATGTGGAGCCACAAATTCTGCATTTCTCTGGACATGGTGGGGGTGAGGCTGGGTTGGTGTTTGAGGATGAAGTCGGCAATAGTAAGCTGGTCGATGGCGATGCGCTAGCTGGTTTGTTTGAGTTGTTTGCTGACCGGTTGAATTGTGTGGTGCTTAATGGTTGTTATTCTGAGGTGCAGGCTCAGGCGATCGCCCAGCACATTCCCTATGTGATTGGTATGAACGGAGCGATCAGCGATCAAGCGGCTATTGCATTTGCCGTCGGATTTTATGATGCTTTGGGTGCGGGTCATGATGTGGAGTTTGCTTTTAAGTTTGGCTGTGCAGCCATTCAGTTGGATGGCTGCACGGAGCATCTCACACCAGTTTTGATCAAAAAGCCAATCGCCGTTGGAGAAATTGAAAACTTATCCGAGCAAAAAACACGATATGAGATTGTTTTCTCTGGAAGTATTGATGGAATTAATAAACCTCGTATCGATGCCATTCTTTCCCATTTGCAAGGTCTTACAGAAGATTCATCGTTAACGATTGTTGAGGTTATTGAATCGAAAAGGATTGATGTATTTTACCTCACTCATGTTTCTCAGGATAGGCATTTGAAACCACATGAAAGAATCAACTGGACAACATTCTCATTAGTCTTAGAAAGTTCATTTAATGTTTTTAACCGTCTATCAAAATTGATCCTAGCAGGTGAACTAAAAGAAATATTAGGAATTAATATTGGTGGGATAGTAATTATAAACAACACTGATAAAGCTGATCTTTTACAGCCAAAAATTCATCGACTCCGTATTGGATTATTGATGAGTTTTGCGGTAACAGTAGCAATATCCGCAATCCGGCTTGTTGGTGTTTTGCAGCCATGTGAACTGCAAGCTTACAACCATACAATGCGATCGCGTCATTTGTCGGAGGGGCAAGATAGTCATATTTTGGTAATTAAGGTGATCGCCCAAAATGAACCCGATCGAGTAGTTAATCGATCGAACACTTTGTCTGATGAGCGGCTGGATAAACTTTTGGGATTGCTGAACAAGTATGAGCCAGCAATGATTGGATTTGATAACTTTTTAAATCATAAAATTGATCCAAAGTATAAAAATATTCAAGATGGCTTCGAGTCAGGTGATTTATTTGTGGTTTGCCAAGCGAAGGAAGACAATGTAGAAAGTTTTAAAGCTCCAGAAAATGCAGAATCTATTGGCTTTGGAGATGTAATTGTTGATGATGATAAAGTAGTGCGAAGACATCTATTACAGATGAAGATAGAAACTCCTTCTTGTAATCAGTCCTACGGACTTAGCCTGCTGCTGGCTCATCGTTACCTTGAAGACAAAAAACAAAGTATAGAGTTACCACTACAAAGTGACTATGGCCAAATTGGGAATAAAAAAATCGGTTTCTTGAGTAATTATGTCGGAGGTTATCAGCAGTTTGCACCGATGAGCAAAAATGACACCAGGGGCTGGCAAATAATGCTGAATTATCGTTATGTTAACTCTGTGCTGGATGGATTTAGCTCTATTTCAATCAATGACTTGTTTAAATTGTCAGCATCAGAACTCAGCGCCAGAATCAAAGGTCGCATTATTTTGATTGGGACGACTGAAAAAGAAGATAATAGGGATCTTCATGCAACGCCTTATGGAGAAACAATTCCAGGTGTTTTTCTGCAAGCTCAAATGACCAGCCAGTTGGTTAATGCGGCGCTGCATAATCGCCCTTTGATTTTGGCTTATCCATTTTGGAGTGAAATCCCGCTGATTTGGTTGATGACTGGGATGGGTTGGTTGGTGGCTAGTCGAGTTCGTAATCGGTGGATTTTGGTAGGTGTGAATGGGTTAGCAATAATTATGCTGTTTGCAGGTGCGGTGGTTTTGCTGACGGTGGTGGGCTACTGGTTTCCGTTAGTACCTACGGTGCTAGGTTTTGGGTTGGGGTGTAGTTCTGTAACAATTTTCCCAATCATTGGAACAAAGTTGAGGCGGCTGCATCCCAAGCCTTAGACTGTTACCCTAGTAGTATCTAAGTGTCAAGGTATTCATGATTTTCAATTTGCGTTTGCTACCGACTGTTGTGGGGATTGCTGTTGGTTTAGGGATGGCTGAGCCGTTTTTGCTGGGGCAGCAGTATGTGGCGATCGCCGGAGGCGCGAGCGAAGCTATCGCCAAGTCAACTAAAAAGTCTAGAGTTCGTCGCCCGCCACCACCACTAAAAGATGCCAATGATTCACGAGGTTTTCCCGGTAGGCGAGAGGCGGCGGTCAATCGGGCTTGTCCATCTGCGGGCACTAAGTTGGTGGCTTTGGCTCCGAGGTTTGGGCAGGCAGATGGGGCAGAAGTTGTTTGGGGGCAGACTATGCAGGCACACCCGACGCTATGGTTTTTGGTTGCTGGTGTCGATCGATCGGTTCCGTTGGAGTTTTTTTTGCAGGATCGTAAGGATGAGGTTATCTATCAAGCTGTGGTTGCTGCGCCTGTTAAGGATGGGGTGATTGGGGTGAAAATTCCCCAGAGTCAGCGGCCTTTGGCGCTCAATCAACATTATCGTTGGACTTTGAAGGCTACGTTTGCTTGTGGGGAGTCTGCGCCGGAGATCAGATATGTGGATGGCTGGGTGCAGCGAATTGGTTTGTCGGTGGGGTTGGGTGTGGTTGGTAGTGCTGAGCGGGGGATTTGGTATGATGCGGTGACGAGTTTGGCGGAGCGGCGGTTGCGGGAGCCGAATAATGTGGAGTTGGGCCAGGATTGGCGGGAGTTGTTGGGGGTGGTAGATTTAGCGGGTGTGGCTGGGCAGCCGGTACTGGAGGTGAAGATGGTGGAATAGGGTATATATCAATAGGTTTTAAGTTTATCTATATAAAAGGAGTGGTCTGATGAGGCAGTGGGGATTAGGATTGGGGCTATTGATCGGGCTGTTTTTGGCTGGGGGGATGGTAGCGCTGCCGGAGATAGCCCGAACTCTACCAACCGTTTCTGAACAGGAAAATAGAGAGCTTGCTGAAGCAAAACAATTGAATCAACAACTTTTGCAACTAATTGATGAAGGAAAGTATGACGAAGCTATTTATTTGGCTAAGCGTTCATTTGCTATCAGGAAGAGGCTCCTTGGCAACAACCATCCATTAGTTGCTCAAAGTCTGAATAATTTAGCAGGACTATATGTTAGACAGAGAAAATACATAGAAGCAGAACCTTTGCATCAGCAAGCATTGGCTATCAGTGAAATTGCCTTAGGTAAAGATCATCCAAATGTTGCTATTAGCCTGAACAACTTAGCATTATTATATTTTATTCTAGGGAGATATGAACAGGCAGAGTCTTTGTTTAAACGTTCTATATCTATTCGTGAAAAAGTATTTGGAAAAGATGGTTCATCTGTCGCTATTAGTCTAAACAGTTTAGCATCTTTGTATCTCAATCAAGAGAAATATGTATTAGCAGAGCTTTTGTATAAACGTTCTTTATCTATTTGGGGAAAAGTGAGTAAAGAAGATCTATTTTTTGCTCAAATTTTAAATAATTTAGCAGGGCTATATTCTATCCAAAAAAGATACACAGAAGCAGAGTCTTTATACTATCGTTCTTTGGTTATTAGTGAAAAAAGCTACCTGTTTTTCGCTCAAAGCTTAAATAATTTGGCGTTACTATATTTCAGAGAAGGAAAACATGCGGAAGCAGAGTCCTTATACTATCGTTCTTTGGCAATTTATGAAAAAGCCAGAGGAAAAGACCATCCATCTACTGCTACTATTCTATACAACTTAGCTGAGTTCTATGCTAGCCAAAGAAGATACTCAAAAGCTGTAGAGTTTCATGGCCGAAGCTCAGCAGTTGAAGAAAAAGAATTGTTTAAAATATTAGTAGTTGGCTCCGAGCAAGATAAGAAAGATTATATTGACAACATTTCAACTAGTCCTAACTTCAGTATTAGTATTGCTATCAGGTCTAAACGTAGCGATACCGATCAATTAGCACTTACTAACGTTCTGCGTCGCCAGGGACGTATTCTCGACGCTACCGCAGCAACAATTCAAAGTATCAGACCTCGACTCAAAGACCGGCCAGATCTACAACAACTATTCGACAAATGGAAGACTACTCTCCAAGAACAAGCAGTCTTAAACAATAGTACACTTAGCCAAAAAAATCCCCAAGAATATCGAGCCAGATACTATGAGCTAGAACAGCGGGGACAAAATCTCGAAGTTCAGCTCAGTCAGCAAAGCGCAATTTTCCGCCAAACAGTTGCACCGGTTGAACTAGCCAAAATACAGGCTCGCATTCTCCCTGATGCCGCCCTAGTTCACATTGTCAGATATCAACCATTCAATCCTGAAGGAGGCGCAAAAAACCGTTTTGGCTCACCTCACTACGCCGCTGCCATCCTCCGCTCCACCGGTGATCCCCATTGGGTAGATCTAGGCGCAGCAGCAGAAATCGAGAAAAACATCCAAACATTTAGAAAATACCTCCAGGATGGCAGTAGCACCAGCAATCGCCAACGCGACCAAATCGCCCGCACACTCGATGCACAATTAATGCAGCCCCTCCGCCAACACCTAGGCAATACCAAACACCTACTACTTTCCCCCGACGGCGCACTAAACCTGATCCCCTTTGAAGCCCTAAAAGACGAAAACGACAAATATTTAATCGAACGCTACGCCTTCTCCTACCTCACCAGCGGCAGAGACCTCACTCGTTTTGCTGACTCGCCCCCTAGTCGTCAATCACCAGTGATTTTCTCCGGCATTGACTATGATCGAACAACAAATTTCAGCCCCCTAGCCACAGCCGCCGAAACCCAAGCAATTCAGAGTGTCTTCCCCAACGCCCAAGTAATCCGTGATCGAGCAGCCACCAAAGCAGCCCTCCAAGCAACCACCGCCCCCTCCATTCTCCATCTCGCCACCCATGGCTTTTTCACCTCCAACAACCCCAATACTCCTCAACAACTCGACAAACCTTTAGCTCGATCAGGCATAGCCCTAGCAGGCAAAGATCAACTAACTGGCCTAGAAGCATATGGACTAGACCTTTATGGCACCCAGCTCGTAGTCCTCTCAGCCTGTGAAACCGGACTAGGAGACATTTCCGTGGGTGAAGGCATCTACGGGCTACGGCGGGCATTAGTAATTGCCGGGTCGCAAAGTCAAGTCTTGAGCTTATGGAAAGTA
>JAYUSV010000289.1:0-5597 GCA_043755495.1 Synechococcales cyanobacterium | reverse complement strand
CGTTAACGGTCTGGGAAGTTTGAGTAGCCATTTGGTTAGATGTGGTTTGAATTACTGTGTTTTTTTCGACTCCATCATTCTCTCGAAATCGCCCTTTTCCAAATACCGTTGATCTACGTGACTTCCCAAATAATTTTTTTTCTAACTCCGTAAAACTACCGAACTTTGGCTTAATCGTTAGTCTGGTAGCTGGTTCTGCTGGTTTAGTGGTGCGATATGGGCTTTCGACAAAGTCTTATCTTGTCTTTGCACCCCAGGAGATCTCCTTTGTTACTAGCGATCGAGACCAAGAAATAGTCGAAACCACTTAAAATTAAGCATCAGCAGTTTCTGTGGATGCCATGGTTCTCCTTGATCACTTTCGCCCACCCCTCAGCAGCCGTCGCCATTGGCATTCCTTCCATAATGCTTGGGCGACCTATCTCGCCACCGATTTAAATCAAAAGCTTCCCGAGGGCTTTTTCGCTGAACCAAATGTGCAGTTTGGTATTGATGCGGCTGCTTTTGAAGAGGCTGTTTTGCCTGTGGCCGCTTCTTGGCAGCCATCTGCTCCGCGACAACAGATTCTTTTTTTCCCGACAGAGGCGATCGTGGAAGTCAATATTCTTAGTGATGCTGCTGGGCCAACTTTGAGAAGCGCGATCGAGTTGGTTTCCCCAGCCAACAAAGATCGCCCCGAACATCGTCAAGCTTTTTTGGCCAAATGTGAGACTTTCTTGCGTCAAGGCATTAGCTTGGTGGTGGTGGATGTGGTGACAACCCGTAAAGCCAATTTGCACCGAGATTTACTAAATTCTTTGGCGGCTAATATTTTGATCGATCCTCTGACTCTGAATTCCCAACTCTATGCCGCTGCCTATCATCCAATTCACCTTGCAGAGCAATCTAAACTGGATGTATGGTACGAAACTTTTGATGTAGGTGCAGTTTTGCCTACTATGCCGCTCTGGCTTGATGCCGATCGATGTGTGCCCCTAATGCTTCAAGAAACCTATGAGCAGACCTGTCGATCTCAAAGAATCACTGTAAATTAAGCTTTTTTATACTAGAATGACACACCTAATCAATGGAGATTATTAACTATGCCAGTCCGTGACTATTATCATGAAGTAGTATGCGATGCTCTTCAGAAGGACGATTGGACAATCACTCATGATCCTTATCGCCTCAAGCTAGCTCGTAAAAAAAATCTCTATATCGATCTGGGAGCAGAGCAGCTTATTGGGGCACAAAAAGATATCCAGAAGATTGCTGTGGAAATTAAGAGCTTCCGCCGTGCCTCAGAAATGAAGGATTTAGAAGAAGCTGTTGGTCAATTTGTTTTGTACGATCGATTACTAAAGCGCTATGAACCAGAAAGAATTTTATATTTAGCCGTTCCTGACTCTGTCAGAGAATCGGTATTTGAGGAAGAAGCCGGACAAGTTCTGTTAGAAGATGAGATAATTCGATTATTCACTTTTGATATTGATAAAAAAGAGGTCGTCAAATGGATGATTTAACCATATCGCAACTTCAAAAAAACATTATTAAAGTTCTTCAAGAATATCTTGATTTTTTAGGCAGTGACCCAGAAAGTGAACTGCAACTGATTATTGATGAACATAATCACCACTATCTTTTGCTGGAAGCGGGCTGGCACAAAAATCAAAGGATTTATGGCAGTATTATTCATCTTGACATCATTAATAATAAAATCTGGATACAACAAGATGGGACGGAAGTAGGAATAGCCAATGAACTGGTGGATCTTGGTGTATCTCCTAAGCAGATTGTTCTTGGCTTTAAAACACTGGATCGCAGGAAAATTACTGACTTTGCAGTGGCTTAAGGATTTTGATTGAATTTGTGGGGTATTAACCCAATGCGGGACAAAGATCCCAAAGATAGCCGGAAAACTCTCATTTCCCAACCTGCAAAACTGTCACCCTATGCTCGAAAGAGAATTGACCATATCATCCGCTAGAATGGAATAAGGTTGTGTTTGGGTGAAAATTCTATGTACTGTTTCTCTTGGTTTTTGACTGCTGCTTTGGTTGGAACATCGATTCCCGTACCGGGAGGTTACACCAACGCCTTAGTGCAGCCCTCTGCTGTGGCAAAATCGGCGGCTGAAGTGGAAGCCATAGCCAAATCAATGGCGGTGGAGGTCAAGTTAAAAAGCGATCCAACTGCTGTCGGGTCGGGGGTAATTATTCATCGGCAAGGCAATCTTTATACTCTGGTTACTAATCGTCATGTAGTTTGTGGCAGTAGCAACTGTACCAAAGTTTCAGTGACTGAGTTGTATATCCTAAATTTGCCTGATGGTCAGCAATATCGAGTCAAAGCTGCCAATGTTAGGTTATTGGGTGACAAGAATGATCTGGATTTGGCAGTTATCCAGTTCCGTAGCGATCGAAATTATGCGGTGGCAAAATTGGCAGCACCGGGCAGCCTAAAGATAGAAGATGATGTTTATACGGCTGAGTTTCCCTTTGCACAGCCAAGTTTTACCCTTGGTAAGGGAAAGGCGATCGCTGTAGTGAATAAGCGATTAACAGAGGATGGTGGTGGATATACTATTATTTATGATGCTTTTACCTTGCCAGGAATGAGTGGGGGCGGGGTATTTGATGCTAATGGTCAATTGGTAGCTATTCATGGACGAGGCGATCGATTTCGAGAGAATACCTTAATTGAGAATAAGTCTAGAGTCGATAGCAAAATAGGTTATAACCGAGGCATCCCTGTTCGCTGGCTGGTGCAAAATCTAGCGGAAGTAGGCATTAATTTATTAACAGCTCGCTCTACTTCTGGTATCAGAGCTGCCCGTTCTCAGGTGCCGGCCACCCCAGACGAGTACTTTATAGCAGGGTTTAATAAATTTGTAGAGCCTGGTGATGATGTGGTAGCTGGCAAGCGACAGGCTATTCAAGAATTCAGCACGGCGATTCGGCTGAATCCCAGCTATCAATATGCTTACTCTATGAGAGCCTTTGCATACTAACAGGTTCAGGCGTTTCAGAAGTCGCTGGCAGATTACAACCAAGCCATCGTGATTAACCCAAAAGATTCCGTAGCCTACTACAATCGCGCCGTTCTGAAATATGAGAAGCTAAATGATCGAACAGGGGCAATCCAAGATCTTCGTCAAGCAGCACGGCTATTTCGAGAACAAGGAAGAACTCAGGATTCACAGCGAGCGATCGGCTTTTTACAACAGCTAGGTGCCACTGAATGAACTACCCCATCACAAAGTCTCAAATTGTAATTCCGAAAGTAAATAAGGCTCAGGAATTTTGAGTTTGGGCTGGAATTAATTCTCAACGGTCTTGATGAGGTGCGGCAAAGCTTCTAATTTTTATTAAGGTCTGGTTTCGTTAGTTCAAGTGCATTACAAAAGCTATTAAGGCTATTTAATAAAGCTTTGTAGTAAGCGTAAGCATCATCGCGTTCGTTTTGAAGTTTGGCATACAAGGCTAGCTCTGGCTCTGTTGCTAGACTTGTCTTTGGAATGTTTAAACCTGCGGCGGTTAAGCGGATCGAGGCGATTTTCTCTCAGAAAGGCTGCGCCAACGAGATTAATAGTAATTCAGGGGTATTGTTTCTGCCGTGTTGAAGGTCTGCCAGTCCCGGTAAGATCAATTCCGATCCTGGTAGTTCATTCACTTCCATGATTAGTCCCTCTCTGGTGATGTACTTGCGCAGCTATTGAGCATAAACTTTATGTCGATATAATTGCTATTATAATGTCATCCTAACCAAATTTATGACTGCTACCACAATACTTAAACCCATAAATTCAAAATCAATATGAGTACACTAGAGCAAGTGTTGGAAGCGGCTCTGGAGCTGCCTTGGAAAGAACAAGAAGTTCTAATGCAGGCCATGCAAAAAAAACAGTCTGAAATCCGGCGGGCAGAGCTTGCGGAGTATGCCCAACAAATTAAACTAGAAGTTCGATCGGGAAAATTGCGGCCTCAGTCGATCTCAGAAATCATGGGGCGGTTAAATGAGCCATTGGCAGATGCCCCGCAATGAGAGAATTGATTCCTACTCCTAGATTCGATCGGGCATCGCGGAAATTCACCAAGCGCCATGTAGAGTTACGCGAAAGAGTGCAAAAAACCCTTGAACAGATGAGAGACGATGTTTTTGCAGCGAATCTTGGCACCCACAAACTTAGTGGGAATTTGGAAGGAATCAACGCTTGTTCCTGTGGGTACGACTGTCGTGTCTTGTTCATGATCGAAAAGGAACCAGAGAGTGAATCTGAGATGATCGTTTTACTTGATGTCGGAAATCATGATGGCGTTTACTAGGCCAATTTCTAAAACCTCATTACGGCAATTTATTTCTCAAGAACTAAACTAAACAGCCACATTTTGCTCAGTTTCCAACATCGAAGACAATTGCTTTACACCTCGTTGCAAATGCCGAGTCACAGTCATCGGGCTAACCCCAATCTTTTTGGCAGCTTCCTTCCGAGGCATACCCTTGATGTAAACATACTCGATCGCCTGTTGAGTCTTAGGCTCCAACTGACCAATCATGCCAGCCAACTGCTGACGCTCCTCTTCCATAAACTGCCGATCCCGATCGCGAGTATCAGGCAAACTGTCACCCAAAGTCACCGGGTAATCTAACATCTGGCCAACAGTAGCATCCAAGCTCAAAGTCTGACGATTACTCTCAGCAGCCTTAGTTTCTCGCCACTCTTGCACCGTAATTTGCAAAGCATCAGCAATTTCCACATCAGTAGGCTTGCGATCGAGAATCAGAGTTAAATGTTGAGCCATTTTCTCGCCTTCTTTTTGTAACTCCTGCCAACGGCGAGGAATTTTAACAACACTGCTGCGATCTCTAAGGAAGTGCAAAATTTCACCGCGAATATAAGGAACAGCAAAAGAGCTGAAGGCGCATCCTTGGTAAGGGTTAAAACGTTCGATCGCCCTAATCAAGCCCAAGTAACCAATTTGCTCTAAATCTTGGTAAGTTTCCACACATTGACGGCTAATACGGTGAGCTACCTGTCTAACCAAACCAGTATTCAACAACACTAATTTATTCCGAACTCTCACATTAGGATTCTCGTGATAAGAAAGCAACAGAGTCACCGACTGAGCAGTCCGTTGGCTGGCAGCATTTTCTGGGACTGATTCGTTAGTAGCTGCGGGGTTCACGGACTGAGAAGATTGAGTAGCCATTGTGGTTGGGTTGATGTGGTGTTGAATGCTGTGTTTTTCTGACTCTCACATTCTCTCCAAATCACCTATTCGCAAATAGCGTTGATCTACGGAACTTCCCAAATAAATTTTTTTCTAACTCCGTGAAACCACGGAACTTTTGCTCGATAGTCAGTCTGGTAGCGGGCTTGCTCCGATTTGCTGGCGTAATACATGATGAAATCAGCCTCTAACCCAGACTGTTCAGCAATCTGCAATTCTCGTTTGGATCGATCGATAAAAGGTTTAAACTGAGCGAATAGCACAGACAACTCTAAATCATCTAAACCTAAATCATCATGGTCAACACCGAAATTTCTAATGCTCCCACCAGTGCCGAGCTAGACGAAATGCTGGATATTCAACATGCTGAAGTGATTCAGACCGTTA
>JAYUSV010000288.1:0-5606 GCA_043755495.1 Synechococcales cyanobacterium | reverse complement strand
ATACGCTTTTTTACTGGTGGTTCTGAGAGTTATGGCCGAGCTGGGATCTACCCTAAGAAAAGCCCAGAGCAAGGCTTTGTTACTGATAAATTTGGGGCAAGTGGAAAGATTAAGCGGATTACCGTGGTCTGCCCAGAAAGTGTCTGTGCCTCAGATCAACCTTAGAGTTGGTCAATGGAAAGCAGTTGATCTACTAAAGATCTGCTGCTTTTGCATTAAGTAGGAATTCTGGTTAAGAGTGAAAACACCCCAAACCCCACCAATAAAAAACCACTCGCTGGGGTGATCCACGCTGACCACTGGCGGAGGCTAAGCAGATTTTTGATACTGGCGGTAAAAGTCCCGGCAATTACCAACGGTGCTACGTAGCCGATCGTGTAGGCCAATAGCAGCAAAGCTCCCAGACCAATATTTTGAGTGCTGGCCACCCAGGCTAATAAAGTAGCTAACACCGGAGTACTACAAGGTGAAGCCACTAAACCAAAGGTCAGCCCCAGCAAGTAAGCCCGCAAACCATCTGGCCAATCTTTACCGATCCAGCCGCTGCCACCCCAGTTGGGCAAGCGGATTTGGATGACTTCTAATAAATTCAAACCCATCACGATCGCAATCAAACTAACAATAATTGGCAGCCCCCAACCCACTTGGCCATATATTTTACCCAGGGTGGCTGCGGCTATGCCTAACCCAGCCAGAGTGGTGGCTAAGCCGAGGCAAAAGAAAGTCGATCGAGTGGCGGCTTGCCATTTGTTCTGTTGATTTTGGCCGCCAATGTAGCCCACCGTAATCGGTAGCATTGAGAGGGTACAAGGAGTCAAACTAGTCAATAAGCCAGCTAAAAACACAATGCCAATGCTGAGAGGACTGATGTGGGTTAGTTGGTTGCTGACTAGTTGGTTAGCAAACTGCTCAAGATGATAAAGCTGAAGCGTGATCTGTTCTGGCATGAGGCGGCAAAGTTAAGAGGTGAAAGAGGGCTGTTCGGTAGAATCTGGGTCATCTTTGGTACGGGCTGAGCCAAAGGGAATCACTTTTTCTTCACTGCTTTCGCGGGAAACCCGAATGAGTAATGCAGACATGACCAGCGAGGCAATCAGTGAGCTACCACCATAGCTAAACATCGGAAAAGGCAGACCGGTAGTAGGCAATGCGCCAGTGGCTACTCCAATGTTTAAAAGCGATTGCAATACAATGAAAGTCATTGCTCCCATCGCTATTAATCGGTGTACCATATTTTTCGCGCGATAGGCAATGTTCAAGCTAATGGTGGCATAGGCAATAATCATGGCAATCAGTACGATCGAGCCAGCATAGCCAAATTCTTCGGCAAATACGGCAAAGATAAAATCAGTGTCTTGAATTGGCAAGTAAGCTAATTTCTGCTGAGAAAAACCGTAACCATTACCCCATAATCCGCCAGAACCCACTGCAAGCAAGCTTTGAATTAACTGAAAGCCATCACCCTGGGGGTCTGCCCAAGGATTCATAAACGACATCATCCGCTTTCGTTGATATTCTTTGAAAGCGATACTCAAAACAGCCACCATGACCCCGATACCCGCTGTACTGAGCAAATAAGGCATAGCAATTCCGGCGGTACAGGCAATTAGCCACAAGGTCATGCCACATAGTGCCGTGGTACTGAGGTTGGGCTGAAGTAAAATTCCTAACAGCACCATTGCGAAAATGCCTAGCCCCCATCCTTTGGTGTTGAAAGAGTGTTTGCGCCACTGGCCAAACAGCCAAGCCGCATGGAGTACTAAAAAAGGCTTAATGAGTTCTGATGGCTGTAACTGAATTGGGCCAATCCCGATCCAGCGACTAGCCCCTAATGTTTCGCGCCCCAGTCCAGGTAACTTGGTTGCCCAAACCATTGCGAGGATTACCCACAAAAATCCTGGTGTGACGGTAAGAATTTTTTTGAGCGGGGTTTTCACCAAGGTGCCAAAGATGGCCAAGCCCACGACTGTATAAATTCCCTGACGACTGATGTAATACAACCCATCACCTTTTTCTTCACGGCCATGGTAATAAGAAGCCGAAAAAAGCACGATCGAGCCAATAGTTAGCCAAATAAACGTCAGCCACCACAACATTTTGGCTGGACCGGGCCATTCTGAACCGGTGGGGTTCAGAAGCGGCATCCAGGTGCGTAGTTTGGAGATCGAAAACTGCTTTTTGGGCTTTAAAGCTGTTGGCCGCTTAGTTGTTGATGGCATTAAAATTGCTCCTTGCGTCCACGTAGTCTAGCAAAGGTTTCTACTGAATTGTTACTGGCGACTGCTAAGCCTACAGCCGGTACATCCCAACGCAAAAAAGGGTTGGTCTGCTGCTCTAAACCAATAGTCGAGGGAATGGTTGATTGGGAATTAGCTCTATCAACTTCTGTTTGATGATACCGATTTTGCAAATCTATGTTGTATGGTTCAATGGTCAGGGCAAATCGCAGGTTATTTAGAGTATATTCGTGGCTGCACCAGATTCTAGTGGAATCTGGCAATTGCCGCAGCCGATCGATCGACTCTAACATCTGGGCTGGTGTGCCTTCAAATAATCGCCCACATCCACCACCAAAGATCGTGTCGCCACAAAAAAGTTCACCGGGCTGATAATCGGTAGAAGCAAAATAATAGGCGATGTGTCCGAGGGTATGGCCAGGGATAAAAAATATTTGGGCAGTTTGGTCAGCAAAGGCAACTCGATCGCCCTCGTTGAGATATGTGTGCTGGCTGGGAATGCGCCCTCGATCGTGGACACCACCAGAGACAATGGCTTTGGGAAATCGCTGCAACAATCCCTGGATTCCCCCAACATGATCGCGGTGATGATGGGTGATCCAAATATTGACCAGTTCTAGGTCACTTTTAGCTAGCCATGCCGCTATGGGGGCACTTTCACCCGGATCGAGTACAGTGGCTTGCTTGCGGGATCGATCTACCAATACAAAGACATAATTATCTTTGAGTATGGGAATGGTGACTATTTCCAAAATTCGGCGACTGCACAGCTAGCAAGATTCCTATCTATGGTAAGTCATCAGGCTACTTGGTAGATACCTGATGAGGTGGGTCTTTTTTTAAGCCGCAATCCAATCCCGGACTTTGATCAGTGCTTCCCAATCTGGCTTGCGCTGCAAACCATCTTCAAAGCTAGATTCCACCTGTTCCTTAGCTTCTTCAGAACCCTTCACCATTCTTTGGGCAATCTCCACATGCTCACGCACGCCTTTTTGCTTAGCTTCTAACAGCGCGATCGCCAAATTTACCCGTGCCTGCGGGTCATAAGGGTCAACTTTCAAAGCCCGATCGGCAGATTTAACTGCTTTCACCGACTCATCTTCGAGCAAATATAACCAGGAGAGGCAAGTCCAAGCGCTACCCATCTTGGGAGTGGTATCACAAATTTCCTTAAAAACCGGAATTAAGTTAGCAGCGCTCTCCCCGGCTTTGTATCGATCGATCGCCGCATCAAAGGCTTCATTAATGGCTTCAGACATAATTGAAAAATGAAATAGATTTACACGGCAAAAGATTTTCCGCAGCCGCAGCTCTGACTGGCATTAGGGTTCGTAAACTGAAACCCACCGCCGATCATCGCATTGCTGTAATCTAGCACCAGTCCATAAATATACAGCAAACTCTTGCGGTCGCAGACTAACTTAAAGCCCTCGTAGTCAAAAATTTCATCATCTGGTCGGGCATTGCTGATATCTTCAAACTCCATGAGATAAGACATACCAGAGCAACCACCTTGACGGACACCAACGCGCAAACAGAGATCTTTGTCCTGCTGGTCGCGCAGCGCCTTGACGTGGCTTAAGGCTGCTTCGGTTAGTTCGATACCAGATTTGGTAGGAGAAGGAGCTTGGGTCATGATCTATGGACTCCGAGAAAGACGGTTTGTTATTACTGTACCCTCTATGTTAACTTTTCTCTGTCTTGATGGTAATCGGCTGCCAAGATTCTTGACCTCAGGTAGAATTTGGGGGTCGATCGATAGCAGGAACAGCATCTGTAAATAGGGCTGTAGTAGAGAAATGAGTTTGAGTGCCGCCACCATTAGAAGGTTGAAACGCCTGCCCCAAGTGCCCAATGTCTGGGAAGGTGCCAGGATCTCTCTACCTTTACCGAGCAGTGGTGAAGCAGCTCCCCACATGGTGATTTGGATGGACGGGTCAGAAGGCACTGCTCGCAGCTTGGAAACTGCCGATGAATCTTTCGGTCATGAAGCATTGGTAAGAGGGCTGATCAAGGCGATCGAGCATCCTCAGGGGCCTTTTCCACAGATTAGACCAAAGAAAGTATTGGTGAGTGATCGAGAAGAGCAATTTTATTTGCGGGGGGTGTTGAGCGACTTAGATATCGCGGTGGAATATGCAGCGGAGTTGCCAATGGTGGAGCATTTATTTGCTCGTTTTGAAGAATTTCACCAAAATCGGGAGCCAGATTTGCCCGCAGTCTATGAGCGGTTGATGCGGAGTGTGGCTGATGAGCTGTGGGATGCAGCACCTTGGCAGGTATTGGAAGATCATCAGGTGTTACAAATTGAGCTGAATTGTTGGGATGTGGGGAGTTTCTATGCCACGGTGTTGGGAATGATGGGGCAAGAGCATGGGGTGTTGCTGTATAGATCGATCGATTCTTTGCGTCAGTTTCGGTTAGCGGCTTGCTCGGATACGGCCATGGAAGAGATGGAGAAGGTTTTTTTGTCTCAGGACTGTATTTTTTGCACCTACGATATCGCAAGTCCCAATATGCCTCATTTGGTGCGATCGGCTAAGGGGCCAAAATTTGACGATGTGAGCTATGGTTCTATTCACCCCTTAGAAGGAATGCGGGCGGTGCTAGATCCAGAAGAGGTGTTGGCTACTTATACGGCATTGATGGCTTTGAAACGCTTTTTCGAGAAAAACAAAGGGAAGTTAGAACGAGATGAATTAGTAGATATTAGCCAAAAAATTAAGATCACTATTCCTGATACTGTGCCGGCTGATCCAAAAACCGTCAATGTGACGGTTAGCACCATGCCAGATTTAGTTAGCGATCTGCTGGACATGAGCGATGATGATGATGATTGCGATCTAGATATTCAAGATGACTTGGTGCCGGAGTATTCACTGATTAGTACCGGGATTGTACCAGATCATTTTTTGAAGTCTTTGCAGTCGCTAGTGCCAACTTTTACTGTGAATATGGACAAGGTTGGTGCTGATGGTTTGCCAGTGATGATGGTGCAAACTACTAAGCTCAAAGCTGGAAACATCATGAAATTTCTTAATGTTGCTGGTGGTATTCGGGGCCTGGCCTTTGAAGTAATTGAAGGGGCACCAGTGCAGCTTGGGGTGGTGGCTTTGGCTGATGGTCAATTACAGCTTATTGGAGAGTTTAGTCATGCTCAGGTGGAACTATGGCAGAGTCGCTGTATTAGTAATGATCTGCGCTGTGCTTTGATTATTGCCCAAGGTTCTACTAAAAATTCTAAGCCGCGCCCACCGATCGATAAAGATATTTTGGCGGTGATGGAAACTACTTTGACCGAGATTGATACGCTCTGCGGTTTGTAGATTTAATAACAATTATAAATCCATCGCTTTTTTGAACCACTGC
>JAYUSV010000287.1:0-18928 GCA_043755495.1 Synechococcales cyanobacterium | reverse complement strand
CCCCAGGATGTGATGATTTTCCATACTTTAGAGGTTTGAGGATAAATAGATAATAAATTTCTGAACATAAGGTTACATATAGACTGACTCGATTTTTATTTCAAACAAAGCTCCTAAAAAGGGATTTGAAAATTATTACGTCATGAATTCAAAAATGGATCTCTATTTGATATTATTTTTGCCTAGAGTGAGAGATATTGTTCGAGGGTAGCAAAATCTCTAATTTAACCCCGATAAACCTATCCCTAAACCTAGAGCCTGTCTCGCTCCAGCATTAAATAATGGATCGATCGATTTCACCAACTCTTGATATTTTTTGGCTTGAACACTATCGCCACGAGCTGATGCGATTGCTGCAGCTCGATCGGCAATGCCCGGATCTCGAATACCCGACTTTAAGGCTCTCTGCATGGCCTGTTCGGCGGCGGGCAACTGCTTCATGCGTAAATATGTCATCGCCAAAGTATCCCAAGTTTCTGGATCTTGGCGAGTTTTAACTTCGGCTTGCATCAAAGCCAAAGCCTCAGTTAAATCTTTTTCCTGTCCACGCTCCATCAGCAATTGCGCGAGTTCCCGTCGATGACCAAAGCCATCAAGATCTGACCGCAGCTTGGCCACCGCCCGCTCCCAAGTTTTATCGGCTTGTGGATTTCCTTGTAAACGCTGAATACGGGCTAATCCGCGCAGGGCAACGTGATCATAAACTGTCGGAGCCTGCTGATGAGTCAGAAAAAACTGGCGATAGATTTCAGTTGCTTGTTGTAGATGCTGGGTTTCTTTGGGATTGTTCTGCCATTTGCGCACTGCTAACTCTGCCGAATTTAACAGTGCGGGTGGATACTGGGGTAAAATTTGCAGCGCTGATTGATACAGATCCTCAGCTTGCTGTAGCTGTCCACGCTTGTAATATAGCCGCCCCAATAGTGTTCTAATCCAAGCTGAACTGCCAGCTTCACCGGATTCTTCGGCGGCAATCGCTGCTTTGAAATCTTGGATAGCGGCTTGATCTTGGCCTCGGGCAACTGCTGTTAAAGCTTTAAGAGCATAGTTACCCATGGTAGGCACCTGCTGAACTAAGGTATTGGCGGTCTGTTGGGCATTTGGGGTATCGCCTACTGCTAGCTGGATGGTAGTTAGTAGTGCTAATGCCTCTGATTGAGGTGGAACTTGTTGAAGTAGTGATTTGGCCGTGGGGAAGTCGTGCTTTGCTGCGGCGATCTTAGCTAATACTAGGATCGCACCAGGGTTATTGATCGATAATCGGCTCAACGATTGTTGGGCAGTTTGTTCTGCCAATAGATACCAACTGCTATCGCCAGTTGCCCGCGCCATTTTTAAATAAGAGGAGGCCAAAGACGCTCTTTCTAATCCGGCAGTTGGCTGTTGTTGAATGCGCTGTTGATGAAAGGCAATTTCTTGCTGAACATTTTTGGTGACACTGCCTACTTCTGGACGCTGAAAACGATATTTCCAGGGGTTGGGTCGAGAGAAAGCTGTAGTGGCATAATAGGCGATCGACAGACCAATTCCCACTGATAGGCCAAGCGCAATTATTTTTTTCTGAGGTGGTAAGGAAAAAGAATAATTCTGGATATTCATAACATGTATATGAGCTTTTAATAATTTTTCTGATTATCGGAGTTCGATCGGCGGTGTATCGCCAGGACTGTTGACTGGTTCTTTGTTAACAACCGGTACATTAGTAGTCGCCATTACCGGAGTATTACCAATATTAATAGTGCCTTCTTTTAACTCAGAAATAAGCTGCTTTGGATCGGCATAATTTAGTCTAGGGGCTAAAATAATGGCAATTCCCCGTGATAGCTCAGGCTTATTTTGAGCAATCGACTCCGCTAAGGCAATAATTAGCGATCGGTTATCGTCTAGCTTTTGTTTGACTCTCTCCGCCTCTTGCTGAATCACTTCTGGGGCATTTGGTCGCCAGGCTACCCCAATCTGCCAGCGAATACCGCCATTGCTACTATTGTTATTGAGGCCGCTATTATTAAAACCAAAAGAGTCTAAGCCGCTGTTAGTAGAGGCCGACTGCACATCTAACTTAATACAAAAATTGGCACAACTGTCTGATGAGGCACCAGGAAAAGTTGTGAACTGGGCGTAGCTAGGTGAGGCACCAAACGATGCGGTAATAATTACTCCCAGCGTTAAACCAAAGAGAAGAGAGTATTTCATGACGGTCTGCTGCAATATTTAATCTGGTAGTTTGAGCAAAGAAGGAAGTCGAGAGTTGTTATTTATCTCCCAACTTCTGCATCACCAAAAGACTGCCAGTTAGAAATCTTTTTGGTATTTAGCAATGGGCAATTAGTTCTAGATATTAATTACCTAGTTTGGTAAGGCCATGTAAGGAAAATTTGGCTCCAACGGCTTATGGCCTTGAGTCGGATTACCAGGAGAACCAGCATAAGAAACGTTGTCGCCCGTTATTGCACCGTTAGTTAAAACACTCAGAGTGGTATCGATCGTGTCGTCTAACAACATTCGCCCCCGAATTGGGCTACCTTTGGTATTGAGAGCATTACCATAGCCACTAGGACCAGTAGTGTCGATCCGCATCACATCAGGTAAAAAAGCACCCAACAATACTTTAGTCCGTTCATCACTATTGCCTAAAGCTTTAAGCGTGCGCACGGCCTCAGCACCGATTGGTGCTGCTGCCGGACTAGTATCGGCAGTAGGTGGAACACTATTAAAGATATTTAGTAAATTGTTGCTAGTAATTAAACCTTCGTTGATACCAGGACGGCCTAACCGCTCGACTTGCTGATATCTACCAGTAGCTGGGTCACGGACTGAGATAGTTTCCCAAACATCAAAGGTAGTGGCATTAATGGCACCCTTAATAAAAGTCTGAGGAATGCGCAGGGCGATCGTATTGACATTGTAACCCTTGGCAAAATCGACAGCCTGAGCAGGTGGACGGAAACCTACCGCTGGACCGGTGCCCAATGCGCCTGCTCGTACTCGGAAAAATTGCTCTACATCAAAGAAAAAAGGATCTTCCCGTAAACCAGCAAAAACAGCGATCTTAGAACCATTGGCAGCTAGTTGATTAACCGCAGGCGTATCATTAAGTGGCGTAGTCCGCAGATTGCTAGCTGAGATTTCTTTGCCGTCTTGCATTACGGTAAATCTAATTTGCTGTTGATTACGGCTGTCAGGGGCAGCAAACTCAAAGCGTAGGGTGACATCTTCTTGACCCGTAGGAGTCGCATCTTTATCTGCTACCCGAGTTAACTTAAATTCATAGCGAGCATTGGTGCTAAAAAAGTATTGCTGACGAGCAACCGATCGAGGGTTAGTATTCATCACCAATACCAAATCATCGGCAGAAGCATTGGGGTTTTGATCTTTTTCTCGGAAAGCGTATAAGTCGGTCAGGCTCAAATTTCGACCTTTGGTATCAACTTCACCATCATCGTGATCAGAAGCCATCAGAGACTTCGGTAAGCTGGTGGCCACCAACAAAGCGGCGATCGAAATTCCACCTAAAACCAAAGATTTTTGCCAGTTGAGTTGGGCAAACTTAAACATTGAGACTAACATAGTGGATCCTTTTGCTAATTAAAAGCAGGTAGGTCTGCAAAATAGCAGATAAATGTATTGATTCATGGAGTTATACGTTGCTAGATCTGAGATGGATCTCTCAACGGATAAGTTAGGCAAAAGTAGCTTTGACAATCAGGTCATTGAAATCTCTGTCACCACCACCCGCTAGATCTTCAAAGCCAAAGGTATTGTCACCCAACAGCCGAATGTGATCAGCTCCATCGGCATTACCCAGGCTGTAAGCCGTGTAGACATTGCTAAAATCAGTATTAGCCGTAGCAGAATTGGAGATCAATAACGGTGCATATAGCGCTCCACCCAAGAAAGTGCCACTACTAGTTATAGTTTGATTGTTGGCACCAGTAATATCGATCCCAGCCAACTGTCCTTGAATAGCAGCTTGTCGATAGCCAGCATCCCCTGGTTTTAGCAGCGCTGCGCCGACTCTAATACTGCCTTGGGCATCTTCTATTTTGTAGAAACCAATGTGGTTATTAAATCCGGCATCACGTTGAACCGTAAAGGTCGCATTTGCCGTAGTGGTGACGCTAGTAAAGTCAAAAATTTCGCGGCTACCCTGTTGGGTAATGCCGATCGGCGCAGCACCAGTGGCGGACTGAATCTGGAAGACTAAATCATTAAAATCTCTATCCCCACCGCCATTAGTCTCTTCAAAAACTACCTGGGTGATCCCGACTGGCTGGGTAATCTGGGCATTTTGGAAACTATTGGTGCTGGAGGGGAATGAAAACAGTATGCTGGCCGGGTTAGGTTTATCGTCGATCGAGCCATTCACTGCCAGATAAAAGCCAAAAGCAGAATTTGCCGGTAGGTTAATTGTGCGACTAGATAAGCCATCAAGAGCCGTATCGACTGCATTACCACTCAAAGCTGAAAATACCACTTGCGATCGCTTCAATACTTCAGCCAAGTATCCATTTTGTCCTGGAGTTACTCCATTGACCGTACCAGTGGCATCATCCACCGCAAACACACCCAGTTCATTACGATTGGTAGCTTGGTGACTGATTTTATTAAAAATTAAGCTGCTAGTCCCAATACTGGGGCTAAGTTGGAGTAGACCAGCATTAGTAGCGATCGGTGACACAGTAGCTAACGGATTCACTGGAGCGTCAGAACCTGCTACCACGGTAATATCGCGCAGTGCATCTATTAAAGTATTTTGGACAGTGGCTAATCGGGTACTGCCAAAACTAATGATGGCATCATTGCCAACTTGGGTGGTAATTAAATCGCTAAATTGACCACCGGGCGCTAAATCGATTTGAATAGTGTCAGCTAACGGATCAAAGTCAGTAATGATATTGAAAAGAATGGGCGATCCCAAACCTGCAATCTGAAAGATGTCTTGACCCAAGCCACCCGTTAGAGTATTACCACCCAAACGTGCGGTCAATAAATCGTCACCAGCACCACCGACTAAAGTGTCATTTTGAATGCCCACCAAGGTATCATCACCATCGGTACCAGTAGCGGCGCTATTCAGCGATAGAGGCTGATCGCCGATGGCACTCATTAAAGTATCATTTTCTTCGCCATTGTCTAATAGTATTAGACCGTCACTATCATTCATTATTGCAATCCTCTTAAGAGTTCAAGTCGCCAGCTATTCGATACATCAGTCTGGGCTTTACAGACTAATTTGTTGATTTGAATAGTGATACGCTAGCGATTCTTAGATGGATCTCTGGATCAGAAAGAATATTCAGATCAAAATCCCCGCTTGATTTAAGCAGGGATCTTGAAAATATAAAATTTTGGTTAAAATTGCGTTATTGATGAATCAAGATTAGACAGATTCAGCCAGATCTCGAATCAGCATCATTTTGGCGTTGAGGTAGGTATTTAAGTTGCCAGACTGTTCTGCGTCGAGTGGTAAGCGGCAACTAACTTCCTGAATGATGCGCTGGGAAAGCTCAGCATCAGGCAAATTTAATAAGTCTTGGTAGTGGATGCCCGAAGCGATCGACCACAACAGACGCAGGATGGAGGGGTCAATGAGAATATTGTTTAGCACAGCTCTCACTGGAAATTTAACATTTTCTTTATATTACCCCCTTTTCTTTCCTATAGGCAATGGTGTACCAAATTTATTATTTGTACGCAGCAGCGGGAGTGCTTACCCCTCCACCCGAATGGTATATGTCACCTTAACTCAGCTCGGAGGAAGTCCACAAACTGGCGGGCAGTACGACCTGAGCGACCATTCTGCTGGGTAGCCCATTGTAATGCCCGAAAATCTAGATCAGCAGGATCGATTGAAATATCTGTTGCCAAATGATGCACAATGTGAAGATAAGTATTTTGATCGGCTGGCTCGAAGGTTAAAGTCAGACCAAATCGATCGCCAAAGGATAATTTTTCTTGGACGGTATCCCACTGATGCACTTCGTCATTGTCTTGGGGGCGCGGTCGATCGGCAAAAAATTCTCGAATCAAATGACGGCGATTGGAGGTGGCGTAGACTGCAATATTCTTAGGTCTATTGACGACACCGCCTTCTAGCACTACTTTAAGTGATTTAAAAGCAGCTTCATCGGCCTCGAAAGATAGGTCATCGACAAACACAATGAACTTTTGCGGCAGTCCACGCAGTTGCTCTAAAATTTGGGGTAGCTCAATCAGTTCTTGTTTAGGTACTTCAATCAGCCGCAGACCTCGATCGCCAAATTCTGGCAGCAAAGCTTTGATTAAAGAAGATTTGCCAGTGCCCCGACTGCCATAGAGCAACATGTTCAGCGCCGGATACCCAGCGACCAAAGCTGCGGTGTTATTTACCAGCATCTGTTGCTGCCATCCGTAACCGACTAAATCGGTGAGTTCGATCGGGTCAGAATCAGGAATGCCTTGCAGTTGACAATTTTGCCAACGAAATGCCCTAAATTCGGCAACTAGGCCAGTTCCCCATTGGCGGTAGTAGGCGATCAAGTTAGGAATCAGTTTCACCCAGTCGCTGGTTTCATTTAGCAATGCTCGCAGTTGGGCAGCGGCGGGTTTGGTGGGTAAGTTGATGGTGTTTTGCCAAGATACTGGCTGGTTGTGGCTGATGCTGTTACAGCCATAAAAGTAGAGTTCTTGGATCGATCGAATATCTTGTTCGACAGCTTGCTGAAGCGCGCGTGGCAAGTCTAGCCAATCAGTGGTTTGAATCTGGCGAGTGAAGGGGTTATCGGCAGTGGTTAAGCGATCGAACAGATAGTCTTGCCAACCCTGTTGTCGATCGGCTAGTTCGCAAAACCACTGGCTGTAGGTGGCGGCATCATCGGAGTTTAATAACGAGACGCTGAGGAGTCCTGGTCGATCGGCAAAAATCTGGCGATACAGCAGTAATGATTTTGCCCGACCTAAGAGAGTAGATTTGTCTACCATAAAAATTATTGGGGCAACAGGAAAATATGGTTTTGTCTAAGATTACACCGACTTAGGGAATGCTAAGAGAGAGGATGCCTAATGTGTCTCGTGCTAAATTGATAGCCTATTCGACCCAATAATCTCTGCAATGCTATGAGTGCGACTATCCTGACCGAGACTTTAACCGAAATATTGACTGGGTTGGTAATTCAACCCGACTTTACAATCTCTCATCCCCAGCACCCAGATTTTACCGTGGCCGAAATGGTAGCCGATCGATTGCAAGCTAGCCCCCCCGAAATCCAGACAAAGTTTTTGGTGCAGCATCTGCAGTCTTATTTAATGGGTACTCACTTCAGTCAAGTCTACCGCAAGCCACCCAAAAAAGCCCAGAGCTATGCCAACGATGAAGCCTTGTTTCTGAGCCAGATTCAGGCTGCTAATTGCGGACGTGGCTACTATGACTTGAATTGGATATTAGAGTCGATTTCTGAAGATCAGCAGATCGTGGTGATAAAAGATGGTTTACGCTTACATATGCCCAGCAACTGTGTCCATGCACTTAGTGGTGATCTTAGCCCCGGTGAGTTGGTGGCAATTGTGATGCCCAAAAACATGATGACGGTCGATCGATATGTGGCGATCGGTAACTGTGGTCGATTACCAGAATTGCCGACTACTAATATTTACTGGAATTCTTCGCCTGCTGAAGCGATCGAAGTAATCCGCGAGTTAACCACTGGTCTCAATCAGCTTGCCATCCCTTTTGAATTACAGGTCGATCCAAACATCAAAGCCTACCACCGGCTAGAGCCACTAATTATCGGAATTCTTAGCTCCGATTACCCCAAAATTGAACCTCTGCTACGTCAAATCTATCTTGCTCATCCCACCCGAGCAGGTATGCCGCCTTTTACCCACAAACTGGTAGCCGGAGTTGCGGTGGCAGAAACCGATAGTCCACAGATTGATTTTGCGGCTCAATGCTGTCGATCAATCTCGTTAGGCATTGTGAGTTGTCCAAAAAATTCAACAGTTGTGACTCAGATCGCTGCCATTCAGCAAGAGCTGGTCGAGAATGGTGTAGTCGATCACAAGTTTAATTTAATCCTCAGCCATAACACTTACATTGAATGGCTTAGATAAAAATCTTCTCCGCTACAAAACTAAATATAAACATATCTCAAGTTATCGATCGCTTCCAACGAATTCCAGTTGAGTTCAATTAGCTGAAGTCCTTGCTGCTTCTAGTCATCACCTTTGTACACTTTTGCTTTCAGCAGAATTACATGGGGGGGGGTTACATTAATTTTTCTTAAGAAATTTCAAGAGTAGATACAATCTTCAAATGATCCACGATTTGGGTTGTAACTCCAGAGTATCTGATTTATTCTTTTGGGGGTGTGCTACAGACTACCAAATTTACCTAAGCCTCAAACACGAAAATCGGAGAAATTTATATGTCTAAGATCCAAATTGGCAATTTACAAGCTACTGGCAGCGAACTGTTTCAGAGCAGCGAAAGTTTTTTAACTGAGTTACAGGCTACTGAGGCTCATGCTATCTACGGTGGTAAGTCTAACAAATCCAATAAGTCTAACAAATCCAATAAATCCAATAAATCCAACAATGATTCAAGAGGTAATACTTTTGTTTTCATTCCTTTCCCTTTTTATCGTCCTTCTTACGGCTCTTCTCGCCACTGTTAATTTGCTGATGATTTCATGATTTTGAAATTGCTGTAAAAAAGAGCCTCGATCTCATAAAAGATTGAGGCTCTGTCCTTTTAAATTTCATCAGGAGCTAAGCTCCATTGTTCTCTACACGACAAGTACAACAATATGATGATTGATTAGAAAACAAAATTTTCTAAAAATATCCGGATTTTCAAAATGGCTTGGCATACGAACATTTTGTTGTTTGAATCGATAAGTTTTTCTAACTAAAGTCGGTTTGATCGATATGATTATACGTAATTTTGCGTATAGCACTTGGCATTTTCAAAGTATATTTAGTAGTATCGACTTATAAGCGAAGTTCCCGCTTCAAAAAACAAAACTGAGTAATAACAACTGGAGATTTTGGTTAATATGTCTAAAATTCAAATTGCTGATTTAAAAGCCACTGGCAACGAATTGTTTCAAGGAAATGAAAGCTTTTTGACTGAGCTACAATCGGTAGAAGCAAATGCTATCTATGGTGGTAAGAAGTGCACTGGTAAGAAGAAAACTGGCGGCAAAAGCAGTGATGGTTGCAAGGTTGGTAATTCTTCCAACAAGTCTACCGGCAAGAGTTCTAATGATGGCTGCGGTGGGCCTGGACCTTTGCCGATTTTACCCTAATATTTGATTTGGTAATCATTGCTGTCAGAGAAGAATAAATATTTTCCAACAGTTCAATTGACATTAAGTATAATAGTGAGTAAGCAATGAACTTAAAAAATTCATTGCTTGTTTTATTGGCCAAAATAATTATTGTTTAACGATCGAGCCAAAATCAGCTAAAACTCGGGCATGATTGCGCAGAATCCCCAACATATTTAAGCGATTATTTTTAATCGCCGGATCAGAATCCATCACCAACACACTGTCATCTCCATCGAAGAAATTAGTTAGAGCAGGCGTAATTTGAATTAAGCCGTTGACCAATAACTGATAATTAACATCTGTTAGAGCAGCTTGAGTTTGGGGTAGCAGTTTAAGTAAGCCATCATAAAAAGCTTGCTCCGATTTTTTCTGGAAGAGTGTGGATTGCACAACACCAGCAGGATCCAGTGTTTGAGTGTCAAGATCACCCTGGATAGAGAGCTTAGCCGATCGATTCACTGTCGGATAAATAGTTTCAAGCTGGCAGCTAACTCGGAGCTGTTGTAAAAATAATGCTCGCTCTTGTAAATCTAATAAATTTGCTAGTCCTCGTTTACCATACTCAGCATCATTTTCAGGTAGAACAGCATTCACTAAGTCATAGTCAATTTTGCGATCTTCCTGGAGAGCAGTACGAAGTCGTTTAAAGAAGAAATCTTGGAGTTGAGCGATTAATTCAATTATCGGAAGTTTTGCAACTGCACCATGGATAGTATAGAAATTTGTGACCAAGATATTGATCAATTCACCTAGGTCTAATTGAAGATCTTCTTGCCAGATCATATCGACTATGGCATTGGCGGCTCGACGTAGAGCAAACGGATCAGAGGAGCCAGTGGGGATCATCCCCAGGCCAAAAATACACACGAGGGTATCTAGTCGATCGGCGATGCCCACCACCCAACCAGTGAGACTACTGGGTAAATTGTCTTCGGCGTTGCGTGGTAGATAATGTTCACGAATGCCGATCGCTACTTCTGCCATTTCACCTTGAGCCAAGGCATATTTTTCGCCCATGATGCCTTGGAGTTCTGGGAATTCGCCGACCATTTGGGTTACTAAGTCGGCTTTGCAGAGTTGGACGGTGCGATCGATCTGCTGTTTCTGCTCGGAGGTGAGGGAGAGTCGATCGGCAATGAGTTTGCTGATAGTACGCAATCGATCGACCTTTTTAGCCATCGAACCCAAGTCAGTCTGGAAAGTCACTGTTTCTAGTTTGGTTACATAGTCAGCAAGGGGGGTTTTGAGATCGGCCTCATAAAAATATTGACCATCTGCTAATCTAGCCCGCACCACTCGCCCATTACCAGCAGCAATCATCGCAGATTTGGCCGGGTCGCCGTTGCTGACCGTAATAAAGTGGGGTAACAAGTTTTCTTTGCTTTCGTCGGTAAATAGCGGGAAATAGCGCTGGTGTGTAACCATTACAGTGGTAATGGCCTCGGCGGGTACTTTAAGAAATTCGGGTTCAAAGTCGCCAATGATCGCGGTGGGGAACTCGACTAAATCGGTGACTTCAGAAAGCAGATCGGGGTAGATTTCGGTGTAGCCATTCATGCTACTGGCGGCGGCCAAAATCTGCTGTTCGATTTCTTTTTGGCGGGCAGCTCGATCGACTTTCACAGAAGCTGCTGCCATGGTGGCTACATAGCTTTCGGGGCTGGTGATTTGAACCGGCTGGGGATGGAGGACTCTGTGGGCAAAAGATTGGCGATCGCTGACTACTTCAGTGACCCCATCTACTAGTTTTACGGGTAAGATTTCATTGCCCCACAAAGCTACTAACCAGCGAATCGGGCGGGGAAACTTAAAGTCTCCGTCCGCCCAGCGCATCATGCGCTTGCCTTCAAGGCTAAAAATCCATTGAGGAATGAGTTCCGTTAGTATTTCGGTGGTGAGGCGGCCAGGAATTTTTTTGGTAACAAAGACAAAATCACCTTTATCGGTGGGCTTGATGGTTAGGGTGCTGGTTTCGACTCCCATTTTTTTGGCAAAGCCGGTACCTGCACCGGTGAGTTGACCGTCTTTGTATGCAGCACTGGCTGGCGGACCTTTGATTTCTTCGGTGCGATCAGCTTGTTTCTCAATTAAATCAGTAACCAAAATTGCCAGCCTGCGCGGGGTGCTATAAATTTGCACCCCACTGTTAGTCAAGTTATATTCTGCCAAACTGGCCGGAATTTTTTGCTGCCACTGCTGAGTGGCATCGCCTACAAAGCCTGCTGGTAAATCTTCGGTTCCGACTTCGAGAAGAAAGTTAGGCATACAAGAGACCAGGCTGGGAGTTTTCGTACCGATCAATGATACACCAGACCATCACCGTTAGACAGCCAGCAAGCACTAATTTGTACAGTCAGAGGAGATTTGGGCGAGTTTATACCATGGCATTTTGAGTTGTCTACATTAAAAGAAATCGTTTGAACATACTGTCTAAATTCAGAATTAGTAGATCATTCATGACAATCTTTTATTGTAATCTATTTCTCTATAAATTTAATCGTTTTGATTTGCTGTTTTGTAGAGGTAAGTAAATCTAGCATTTCGGGAGAAATAATATAAAAATTTGTCGAATTATGGGCAGTGAAAATACTTGTATTAGCTAGTAAGAATAATTTGCCTTTCGACCACGAAGATCACTGAAAGCCTTTTCTTTCCTAGCTTTTGTTGTCTAGGTCTTTTCACTGAGCCTCGAATCATCAAAGATTGTCTATTTAAAATAGCGATCTTTGATATCTGTAAGGGTACTATCTAAGTTAGATATTCTATCGATTCTTCCTTGAGGAATTTGACTTCTTCAACCAGGAATTAATGTATAATTCCCTACTTCCCATGCATTCCGAAATCAATCTTTCTTCACTTCTTGGACAGCTATCTAGTGAACAAAACACTGGCTATTTAGAGGTAAAATATAATTCCACTACCTGGAATATTTTTATTAGATTTGGGCAGTTATTAAGTGTCGATTGCTCAATATTATCTTTAAGTCAATTCTTGCAACGTTTACGTCAAATGGTTTCTGAGGAAGCAATTCGGTCTACAGAAAGCAACATTCGCAGTAGTTCGCAATTAGCCACTGGTCTGCTAGTACATCAAGAGATCGAGAAATTGGCGAAGGAAGGACTGATCGATCAAACCCAATTACGTCATCTCTCTTTAGAAATAACCAAAGAAAGTCTAGAATCTGTATTCTGGCTAACTAATGGCAGCAGCACCTGGCATCCAAACCGGTTGATGCCAACCACAGAAATTGCCAATGCGCATAGTAACTTAAAAATATCTAGCCTCCTCGATTATTATCAACAGCGTCTGAGTATTTGGCAAAAATTTAGCAAAATCATTCAGTCACCGCACCAGCGACCTTACTTAACGACCGAAAACTCGGTAGACAATTTCGTACCTAGAGGTACGTTATCACCAGCCAGTCTACATCAAATTTCGCAATTGATGCGCGGGGTAAGTTTACGAGAACTCGCCATGTTACTAAAGCAAGATGAATTGAAGTTAGCTCAACTTCTAATTCCTTACATTCAGCATAATGTGATCTTTTTACGGCAGCCATCGGCACCATTTAATGAGCTTCCGGTTATTCCTATGGTGCCTTTGCCACCAGCTAGCTTAAATGGAAAAATAGCGACATCTATTAATGAAAGATCCAGTGATGGCGCAAAAGTCTATCAAATTGCTTGCATTGATGACAGCCCACTAATTCTTGATGAAATCGAAAGATTTCTGGGTGGAGACAATAAATATCAGCTTACCAAGTTAGAAGAACCAGTGAAGGCTTCGGCTGCTATTCTTCGACTAAAGCCAGACTTGATTCTCATGGATATTACGATGCCAAATATCAATGGTTACAAGCTTTGTAGCTTGTTTAGAAGTAGTGAAGCCCTGGCAAATACTCCAATTATTATGGTAACAGGCAATAAGGGTTTAGTTGATAAAGTAAGAGCGAAATTAGTCGGAGCTACGGACTATTTAACCAAGCCTTTTAACAAGCAAGAGTTGCTAGCAATAGTTGAGAAGTATTTAGCTTAAATATTGAGTATATTAATTATCGAATGGGCATAATGATCTTATTGAGACTCAGCATCACGGACTGACACCAAATTATTTTTTAGATTAAGGCTTAAAAATGGCAAGTATTTTAGTAGTAGATGATATGCAAGCTGAACTAGAACTGATTTGTCAGTATCTAACCACCGCCGGACACACAACTGTTACGGCTGTAAATGGTGAAGAAGCACTACAAAAAGCACAAGCAAATCGACCCGATGCGATCGTTACTGATTGGATGATGCCCGTCATGGGGGGGTTAGATTTGGTGCGGCAACTCAAAAAACAGCCCGAAACAGCAGATATTCCGATTATTGCCTGTACTGCCAAAAACCGCGAGGTCGATCGGATGTGGGCAATGAAGCAAGGAGTCAAAGTTTATTTGACCAAGCCATACACCGCCGCAGAGCTAACGACTGCGGTAAAAGCGGTAATTGGTTAAATGAATGACAACTAATACTGCTCTTGCACGCCTCCAACAGCTTCTGCCCCAATTATTTCAACCGATCGAGGTGATTGGTGATCCCTACCTGCGTTTTCAACTTACTCCAGAAATACCAGTGCTGCTATCCATGGAAAGGGTACAAGAAGCCGTAGTAGTTCCAGCTAGCTCCATTTCGTCTCTACCTAATTTGCCAGCTTTTTCGATCGGCCTGATGAACGCACGCGATCGAGTATTTTTGGTCGTTGATTTAGCTCAGCTTTTGGGCTTATCACCTTTATCAACCAATCCGCGCAATTATCAAATTATCGTAATTCAGCTATCTGAAATGGGTGTTGAGGCTAGTGAATCGACGAAGTATCTAGGTCTGGCGGTGCAAAGAGTCCGGGGGGTTGCCCGTTTTGAGGCGAGGCAGATGCAATCTTTAACAGGAGATTTTCCGAGCTGTTTAGCCCCTTATCTATTGGGGAGTTTGGGAGAGGCAACAGAGCGAAGTTTGGTCTTAGATACTAATTCAATCATCAAGGCTCCTTCGTTACTCAAGAATCCGTTCGTCTCCACCAAATCAAAATAGTCTAATAATTTATTCACCAGCTTATACCTATTAGGACTAAAACTAATGACTAGCTTATTACCCCCAGAAAACCACGATTTGTCTTCGATCACCCAAATATTGGAAGTCACACCTAACTCTACAAAATGGTGGCAGCAGCCAGCAAGAGTTTGGAACAACCTTTCAATTCGGTCAAAAATCACTACCTTGTTGGTAACAGGTGCCGTGGTACCAGTGGTAATTGTGACTCAGGGGATTGTAGGCTTGTCCAGAGAAACAGCATTGGGCGATTTAAAAGATAGTTTAAAAACCAAGTTGTTAGTTTTAGAAAAGTCGGTGAAATCAGAAACTCGCCAAATTGAAGATAGTTCTAATATCTTGGCACAGTCTGTAACAGCCGCTGGAATTGACTTAGATGATGTTGGCGTCGCAGCCTCTCAACAAGCTAAGTTGGCTACTTTTATTCAGGCGGCAAAAGAGCAAAAATCTAATGCTAGCTTTTATTTAATTACCAATAGTAAGGGGCAAACTATTGCTCAATCAGTGCAAATGGTAAAGGATGATTTCTCTAAATATTCACCAATTCCGACAGACCAACCTGACGACAAAACCAACTCAACTCAATTTACGCCAGTAGCGATTCAGGCTGGTATTGAGTTAGGTGACATCAGTATTGTCCAAGCTGCTTTGACTAACTCTCGATCGCTCTCGGGTGTGGAATTACTCAAAAGTCAGTCGCTACAAAAACTAGGACTGTCTCCACAAGCTAATATTGGAATGCGATCTCAGACAACTGTTGGCCTTTCAGCAGCGAAAAAGCCCTATCCAGAAGGCACCTTTAATGTAGATGATGGTAAAGCTGGCTTGGTATTAATGTCGGTGCAACCAATTCGCCTTAGCGGCAAGCAAGTAGGCACAGCGATTGTTGGTACGTTGGTCAACCGTAACTACGATATTGTGGATAAGCTTAAAAGTGAAACTGGGGTTTCTACAGCTACCTTGTTTGCCAAAGATTGGCGAGTTAGCACCAATGTCCCCTACACTGACAAAACCACCCGAGCATTAGGTACCAGAGTATCTAAAGCTGTAGCTGATCAAGTCTTAAAAGAAGGCAAAGTCTTTTTGGGTGATGCCAATATTATCGGCGTTAACTATGTGACGGGTTACTCGCCGCTCTACGATTTTCATCAGCAACTTAATCCAGCGACCGCAAAGCCGATCGGGATTGCTTATGTGGGTGAGCCAGAAACAAAGGTAGATCAAAACCTGCAAAGAATTACCTGGATGGGATATGCGATCGGTGGCGGAATTCTGCTCCTGGCGATTTTGTTTTTGGTACCTTCTCACCGATCAATCTCTCGTCCGATTTGTCGTCTGACTGAGTTTGCCGATCTTATTGCTGCTGGTGATGCCAGCGTGCGCTTAGAAGTAAATAATCGCCAAGATGAAGTCGGTGTTCTGAGCCGAAATCTAAACATCATGGCGCAAAATATTGACCAGAATATTCAAGCCCGTCAGCAAGAAGCCGCCCAGCAACGACAGCAGCGGGAAACCTTGGAAATGGAGATTTTCAATTTAGTAGAAGAAATTGAAGGTGCTACTAATGGAGATCTGACGGTACGAGCTAGTTTGAACTCAATGGAATTGAGTACGGTCGCCGATTTATTTAATGCGGTAATTGATAGCTTGCGCGATATTGCGATCGAAGTAAAACAAGGCAGTGGCCAAGTAAGTGTTTCCTTGGGTGCTAACGAACAAGATATTCGCCAGCTCTCAGCAAAAGCTACTACTGAGGCTGCCGAGATTCGTGGCACACTGAATTCGTTTGAGCAAATGACCGACTCCATTCAGTCGGTAGCAACCAATGCTAGCCAAGCATCAGCGATTGCTAGTGATGCTTACTCTGTGGTTCAAGCAGGAGCCGCAGCTATGGATCAGACCGTAACTAGTATTCTCAGTCTGCGGACGACAGTGGGTGAAACCGCCAAGAAAATGAAGCGCCTCGGCGAATCTTCTCAGAAAATCTCCCAAGTAGTTATCTTGATTGAAGAAATTGCTCTGAAAACCAACCTTTTGGCGATCAATGCCAGCGTGGAAGCTAGCCGCGCCGGAGAACAAGGCCATGGTTTTACAGTGGTTGCCGAACAAGTCGGAGCCTTAGCAGAACAATCTGCCAAGGCCACTCGAGAAATCGCTCAAATTGTAGCGGCAATTCAAGCTGAAACCCAAGATGTAGCAGCAGTAATGGAGCTTGGTACAGCCCAAGTAGTAGATGGTACTCGATCGGTAGAAATGACTAAACAGAAGCTGAATGAAGTACTGCAAAAGTCACAGGAAATCAATACTCTAATGGGTACTATTTCTACAGCTACTGTCTCTCAGGCAGAAACTGCCCAAGTGATCACGCTCTTGATGCAGCAGGTGACAGAGGCTTCCGATGCTCGATCGATTTTCTCTAGCCAAATGGCTACCTCAATGCAATCTACTTCCCAAGTAGCCAAAAAGCTCGAAGAAAAAGTCGCTCAATTTCAGGTGTAAAGTGATGGATAACGATAGACAAATCCCCCTGAAGTTTTTAGATGAAGCGGCAGATTGTTGCGATCGAATAGAGTCTACAGTACTCGGTTTAGCCAATAAAACCCCAGATCCTCAAGAGCTAGATCAAGCTCTCCGTGCTGCTCACTCCATTAAGGGTGGGGCAGGGATGATGGGGTTTATACCGCTGAGCCAGGTGGCACATCAACTCGAAGATTTTTTTAAGATCTTGAGAGTTCGTTACCTTGCCAAATCGATCGATACTGAAGTCGAAACTTTGCTATTACAAGGGACAGATTTACTGCGACAGGTGAGTGGTTTGCATCGCCAAGAACAAGTAATAGATGGTGCCTGGCTAGCTGCACAATCGCAACCGATTTTTGATCGACTCCGCCAGCAGTTGGGCGATCTACGACCAGAAGACGAAGATGCCTTGTTATCTCAAGAAGGTGATATGGATCCAGCGATGTTAATGCTGGAAAGTGCTCTGAAGGAATCGATCGATCTTTTAGCTATTCAATTAACTACCAGCTCACCTCACCAACTCCTAGAATTATTAAGATCTACCGCCGAAGAATTGACTGATTTTGGCCGCATGGCAAAGTTAGATCAGTTTGTAGCTCTCTGTCGATCGGTGCAAAGCCACTGTCAAAATATTGAGCTTACTCAGGCTACAGAGCTTACCCAGAAATCACTTAAAACTTGGCGTAAATCACATTCGGTATTATTGTTGGGTCGCTTCGAGAAAATACCAACGCAAATTGTTGGATTTGCTCCGACTCCCCCAAAGGGCTTAGAGTTCGATCAATTTAATTCTGAACTCTCGGGATTAGATGGAATTACGGAATCGATCGATCTATCACTATTACAGTCCGAGATTGGTGGCTTTGGTCTAGAAAACTTCAGCGCAGTAATGGATAACTTTACTGATTTTGAGATCCCAGAACTATCCTTACCAGGAAATGGATGCGTTGAAGTCAATGAATTCTGGTTCTCTGAAACACCAGAAAATGCCTCCAATTTCTTCGATCAAAATGAACCACCATTAGCTCTCCTCGCCAAATTAGCAACCTTTGATCTGCCAGAGCTACCCACTGATTTTAGCGAAAATTACGATCTAGCAACTCCTCCAATTGTTATCACAAGCCCAACCAGCACACCAGATCCTATCCCAACCACCGCAGGCGCAAGCAAAGCTATTACTGGCAATCAACAAGGTCAAACTGTACGGGTGCCAGTGGAGTACCTCAAACAATTCAATATGGTTTTTGGCCAATTAATTTTAGAACGCAACGCGATCGATCTACGATTAGGCGAAATCCAAAGCTACACTGGCCTGTTGCGTAAACGCATGCAGCATTTAGAGCTATCGAACAAAGAACTCCGCCAATGGTATGACCAAGCCTCTACGGAAGGGCTAATTCCTACGCCATCAACATCAATCACCGAAGAAGCCAGCAGAGCAATCGCCGGGATGCTAACTACCAGTGAGTTTGATTCGCTGGAAATGGATCAATACAACGATCTACACTTGGTTTCGCAAGATCAAATGGAAACAATTGTGCAGTTACAAGAAGTAACTACCGATATTGAACTAAGTCTTCAGGAGATGACCCAATCTGTGCGCGGTTTAAATCAGACCACCCGCAGCTTACAGAAAAATCTTACCCGCACTCAAATGTCGCCTTTCTCTGAGGTGGTTAAACGTTTCCCACGTCTGATTCGGGACTTGTCTGTGCAGTTTGGGAAATCGGTAAATTTAAAAATTGTGGGCGAGCATACTGGAATCGATCGAGCAATTTTAGACAGTCTCAGTGATCCATTAATTCATTTACTGCGTAATGCTTTCGACCATGGCATCGAAGATGTTGCAACTCGCTTGGCTGCGGGTAAATCTACAGTAGGAAATATTACATTAGAAGCCAGTTATCGGGGTGGTGAAACTATCATTACTATTACTGATGATGGTGGCGGTATTAAAGTAGACCGCATTCGCGATCGATTACAACAAATGGGTTTACCCACCGAGGAAATAGC
>JAYUSV010000286.1:0-18993 GCA_043755495.1 Synechococcales cyanobacterium | reverse complement strand
AATTTCTCCTTGCTGCTCTAACACCAGTTGGCTGAAATAAGGATTAACTTGCTGGGAGAGTTTTGCCCATTGATAGCTCTGCCACACGCTATTGCCGGTGAGAAAAACTACTCCACCGAGGATAAATGGCCATGCGATCGACAAAAACACTGCCACAAAGGCTGCTGGCAGCAAAATTAGCAAAAATCCTGGCAGCGAGTTATCGTGTTTGACAGTTTGGTCAGACATTTTTTTGCCGGTGGATCCTTAAGGTAGGTACCAGAAGATTTTAAAGGATCAGGGGCGTGCAAATCGGTAAATTTACTCTCCCGGCAACATTCTGAAATATTGTTGGAGCAGAGCTACTTGGCCTCTAACAGTTTAGCGAAACGATCGAACTGAAAATGCTCGGCCATGAGCTGGCGAATAATCGCCACTTTCACTGGTTCTTGAATCCGAATCCGGGCAAATGCATCTTCCACAATTTCCACCGTGGTCAGAGTATCAAAATTCACCGAAATAATCGGAATTTCCAGATCCTCAGCCCGCCGAACAATATAAGACTGGGGCGAAAGATGGCCAGTCAGAATCAAACACTGAGTAGAGGTTTCTAGAGCCGCGAGTTGAATATCTTCTCGATCTCCCCCAGTTACCACCGCCATACAGCGCGCCCGCCGGAAGTAATCCAGAGCCGCATTTACGTTCATAGCTCCGATCGACAGACTCTCTACCAGCAGATCCAATCTTTCGGGGCAGCAGAGCACTTCTGCCTGCAAGCGTTTGACCAATTCCCCCACACTCACACTGCCCAGAGTGCGGTTTTGGGGCAAGACCCCTAATACAGCTATTCCATATTTTTCTAAAGCCGGAGAAATTTCTTGGCTTACCAGCGCCATCTCTTCTGGGGGCACGTCGTTAATGACCACGCCCAAGAGCCGATCCCCGAGCAAATCTTGCGCTGTTAAAAGACGTTCGATCGACTGAATAGACTGATAGCGCATCACCAGCAACACAGTTGCATCAGTCACCTGGGCAATTTGGGCAGTAGATAGCTGAAAACTGCGCCCTTCCCACAAATTACTACCGCCTTCGATGCATAGTAGTCGATCGGGCACTGCTATCTGTTGACGCAGCAGAGCTTGGTAATCTTCAGTATCAGCACCAATCAAGCGTTGCCGCTGCGTTTCGGGGGTTAACCCCACCAGCGGCATAAAAACCTGGGATGCAGTCAAGCCTAGCCACTGACGCATTAACCCCACATCGGCTTCTTCTTGCCATTGACCATTTTCGTAATAATTTCCTAAAGGCTTGCTATAGGAAATTTCTACTCCTTGCTGCTGAAGCTTGTCGGCCAAACCCAATAAAATTGCCGACTTTCCACTGCAAGCTTCCATTGAAGCAATTAGTAAATGTTTATGCGCCGCTGCCACTCCCCGACTCCCTGCTGCAAATGTTATTAACTATACTCGGGATGCTGCCCTTAGATCATTATCTGTGGGCGGTATTTTTCTAGTACCATCCCAGAAGATCTGGATAATTTCAACAGTAGCTTAATCTTCCATTTTGAGTAGCTTGCGGTAAAAAAACTGAGGAAAATCTGGAATATCAGCATCTTTACAGCTAATGAGCCAATCAATCAAAAAGCTGATAAATTCAGAATTCATCATATTCAACTCATAGATTAAATCAGCATTTTCTTCAAACTGCATTCGACAACGAGTCATATCGCCGGGTAAATCGCGCATCACCCAGTTCGCCACAAAAGGGATTTTTTCCTCGTTAGCAACATTGCGATAGCCAGTCAGGCCACCCTTGTAATATAAGGTGATCGCCTTGGGCAGCATATTGCGCCGAGCCATCGATTTCATAAAGTAAGGCATGTAGAGATTTACTTTATCGGGGCTGGCGGGAGTGATCTCATCGAAAAAACTCATAGACGAACCTGGGGAAATATACGGATAGTTCTTCTTAGCATTCACCAAAATCCTGGCAAACTTGCTATGGGAAAAGAGAAACTTGTGAAGATTCGCGCTAAAATTCGATAACTAAATGTAAGATTACTCCCCCCACTATGGCTCCGCTAGTTGCAAATTACTATCTGACCTACCGCTGCAATGCCCGCTGTCACTTCTGCAATATTTGGGCATTAGAACCGCCCGCCGAAGCAAACTTAGCCACCATTGAGCACAACCTCAAAGACCTGCGCAGGTTGGGGGTGAAGTATATAGATTTTACTGGCGGTGAGCCGTTGCTGCGCGTCGATGCCCCCGAGGTTTATCAAACAGCGAAGAATCTTGGTTTTTATACCAGCATGACCACCAACACCATCCTTTATCAACAAAAGGCTAAATCAATGCAGGGGTTGGTGGATTTCTTGAATTTCTCGCTGGATGGTGGCGATGCCGAAACCCACGACCAGTCCAGAGGTGTGCGGATTTTTGACACCTTGGTTAAATCAGTAGAACTAGCTCACTCCCTCGGTGAAAATCCAGTATTGAACCACACCGTCACCGCCCAAAACTATGGACGGATTGATGAAGTTGGTGAACTTGGCCAAAAACTAGGAGCCAGAGTGTGGCTAAACCCCGCTTTTACTGCTTATGAGCATTACAACTCCAAGAAGAACCCCACTACCGAGATGATTGAGGCGATCAAGAGCAGCGCTAGTAAATATAGCTGCATTGGCTATAACCGGGCGGCTTTGGCCTTTATCGCTGACGGCGGCAATGACACCAGCAATCCACGCTGTAAGGCCGTAGATGCGGTGATCGCTATCTCACCTGATGACAAGCTGCTATTGCCCTGTTACCACTTTGCCCAAGATGGGGTGGCGATCGAAGGCAAGCTCTATGACCTATACAGAGAATCAGAAAAAGTCGAAAGCTATCGCCAGTCTCAGGGCAAGCTCTCGGTTTGCGAAGGCTGTACAGTCTGGTGCTATTTGATTCCTAGCTTCTTTATGGGCATCGACAAATACTGGTGGCTGAATGGACTCAGCAATGCTGAAGAGTTTTTTGCTCGCAAGAAGTTCTTGCAAGTGGTTTAGATCTCATGTCCAATAACAGTCTGCCGCTGCCCGAAGATTTGTCGCTTACCCCCCCAGCGATTGACTTCACGCTGGGTATGGATGGCCGCCGGATCAAAGCAGCACTGGTGTTGGCCACGGTTTGGGCGATCGTTTTTACCATTCATGCGATCGACGGCTGGTGGGTGGTATGTATCGCTGCCTTGGTGCTACTGCCCCACGCGGTAAAATTGCTCAGGGCTCGGCCAGCAGCACCTCCAGCCGCCACCGATACTCTACCAAGCATCTCGCTGTTGGTTTCGGCGCAAAACGAAGAATCGGTAGTAGCTCAGTTGGCAGCCAATCTCTGTCAGCTCGATTACCCAGCAGAACTCTATGAAGTATGGGTGATTGATGACCGCAGTACCGATCGCACCCCCCAACTCTTAGATGAGTTAGCCCAACAGTATCCGCAACTGCGGGTACTGCACCGCACCACTGGCAGCGGTGGCAAGTCTGGGGCGCTAAATCAAGTATTACCCCTCACCTTTGGTGAGCTGGTGGGCGTGTTCGATGCCGATGCCCAGGTGGAGCCAGCTTTTTTGCGATCGGTTGCTAGCTATTTTCAGCGCCCGCAAGTGGGGGCAATTCAACTGCGTAAGTCGGTGGCTAATGCTGATACCAATTGGTTAACCAAAGGACAGTCGATCGAAATGGCTCTAGATGCCTACCTCCAGCAACAGCGCATCACAGTGGGTGGCGTTGGAGAGCTGCGGGGCAATGGCCAGTTTGTCCGCCGTCAAGCTTTGACTGACTGTGGTGGTTGGAATGAAGAAACTATTACCGATGACTTAGATTTAACTCTGCGTTTGCATTTAAATGGCTGGGATATAGACTTAGCTGGCTCTCCAGCAGTTTTAGAAGAGGGTGTTACCAGCCTCCAAGCCCTGTGGCATCAGCGAAATCGTTGGGCAGAAGGTGGGTATCAACGGTATTTAGACTACTGGCGCTTGGTGAATATCGATCGACTAGGTGGCAAGCAGTGGGACTTAGTGGCCTTGGCATTAATGCAGTATTTGTTACCTAGCGCTGTTTTACCCGATTTAATTGGGGCAGTAATTTGGCAACAGTTACCCTTATTGGGACCGTTGACGGCGATCGGTCTACTATTACAAACTTTCGGGATTGTGGTAGGATTGCGGCGTACCAATCAACCCGGTTTGAGCCAAGTTTGGCTCGGGCTAACCTACATGCTGCATTGGATGGTGGTGATGCCCGCTGTCACCCTGCGGATGGCTTTTCGGCCTAAGCGGCTCAAGTGGGTCAAGACATTACGTCAAGCTGATCAAAATTCGGCCAATTAGCAAAACTTGCTAGTATCACTGGTGCGGAACTTCTGGACTGCTTCAGATCGTCTGCTGCAAAATAACCTAATTTCTTCTTTCTCCAAATATGCGAAATATCTCTAAAGCATTTGCTATCGTTTCGGTGGTTGCCCTATCAACAGTCATTACCACCGTAGCAGTTACTGCTAAGCAAGCTGGTCAACCAGTTCTGGTTAGTCAAAACAGCTCCGGGCCTGCCGAAGTTGCCTTAGCCGAACATTTGAGCAGAAACGGTGCCGTTATGTATGGTGTAGCTTCGTGTCACTATTGCCAAAGCCAAAAGCAACGGTTTGGCAGCACTGCCTGGCCAAAAATCAACTATGTAGAATGTGCTGGCAATGGAGCTGCTGCTTGTAACAAAGCCAAAATCCGTGTCACCCCCACCTGGTTTATTAAAGGTGCCTACTACCCCGGCGAGCTGTCTTTGTTCAAGCTAGCTAAGGTTTCTGGCTATACCGGTGCCACTAATTTCAAAAATAAGTAACGGTTAACCCAAACCATTTCTATACTTTTCGTTTGCATCTACCTACTCCAATCAATTTATGTCTCCGACTTTCTTGCCTCGCCTGCTGCTATCTGCATTATTGTCGGCATCTTTTTTGATGCCAATTCCAGCTTTTGCTCAATCTAAGCCCAAAGTTGATCCAGTTTTGGAGCAACAGGTATTAGAAGTTCTCCGCAAAAATCCAGAGGTAATATATCAAGTACTGAAAAAGTTTGGGGAAGAGCAGCGGGCAGAACAAGAGCGGAAAGTCAAGGCTGAACAAGTTGCCGCCATCCAGAAACTTTTTAAAGACCCCAAAACATTAATTGGTACTTCGCCAACTACTGGCTCAACTAGTAACAAAATATTACTAGTTGAGTTTTCGGATTTTCAATGCCCTTTTTGCTCTAAATCCAATGAGGTGCTGAAGCAGTTTATGGCCAAACACAAAGATAAAGTTACTTTAGTCTTTAAGAACTTTCCCCTCACTCAAATACACCCTGAGGCACTACCGGCGGCTAGGGCAGCTTGGGCGGCTCAGCAACAGGGTAAATTTTGGCAGTATCACGATGAGCTGTTTGCAAATCAGGCCAAGTTTGGCAATAATTTTTATCTGGATACTGCCAAGAAATTAAATCTGAATCTGGCTAAGTTTCAGTCAGATTATGGCATTGCCGATACGGCGATTCTCAATGACTTTAAACTGGGTCGCACCATAGATGTGCAGGGCACACCAACTTTGATTTTGAATGGGATGGTTGTAGAAGATCCCCAGTCGATCGCGGCATTGGAGCAGTTACTAATGAAAGCTGTAAAATGACCATCAGCAAATGGTGATATTAACAAAGTAAAAATTCAGGTGCTAAAAGCTGTCGCGCAGACAAAAATTCTGGTATGACGAGAACAGAAGCTCTTGAGAATGCCAAAAAATTTGAGGCTTGTGCTGTGGCCAGGGATGCCATCAATAAAGAGTGTTACGGTGGTGGTGATGCTGGTCACATCAACGCCGCAAATGAAGCTCGTGCTGCGGCTAAAACCTGCCGCGCAGTGCCTTAAGCTTTTGTAAATTACACATTTGGCAGTTTGCTCATTTTTAAGTAGAGTGATGAGATTTCTGGTAGCAATAATAAGGTTTATACTTTTTACAAATTCATGACTAATTTCACTTTCGTGCATGTGTTTAAATATCAAGAAAATCATCATGTATAGTGATTAACCAATCGAAGGAACACCAGAAAAAATGAGCGAACCGTGAGTACACAGCTATTTTTGGGGCAACAAAGAAAAAATGACTAATAAATCAATGGACTTAGCAACGGCACAGGCCGCTTTGGAGACTGCTTTTCAGGGAGTTCGATTCCCCGAAGATGAAAATCTCCTGCGTGCTGATTGTCAGGATGACTCAGAAATTAGGGATTTTGTGGGAAAAGGCTGGCATAGTTGGCAGGAAATTCCCCAGGATACGATCAGTCACAATTATGGCAGTTTGCCTTTTTTCAGCCCATCGGCTCTGATTTTTTTGTTACCAGCTTATATGAGTGCTGGTTTAGATGATTTGAGTAGCAATGAAGCCACATTCACTGTTTATCGACTTAGACCTTCTGAAGATAAAGAATACTTCTCTAAGTGGACTGCCTTGCTAACTTCTGCGCAAAAAAAGTCCATAGCTTTGTTTTTACAGTGTGCGATCGAGCATGGATTAGATGGTGCAACTGAAGCACTAGATAGCTACTGGAAAGAAGCCATCTAAGCGTCTACTCACACAAAATGCCACCCATATAATTGGGTGGCATTTTGCATTTTCATAAAGTTTCTAGATAGCTCAACAGCGCTGCCATCTCCTGGGGACTGGGGTGAAATTGAGGCATTGGTGGAGTTTTGCCACTAGTGACTTGCTCGATTAGTGCTGGACGAGATTTACGCTTGGCCACAGCGTGCAGATTAGGGCCAACCCGACCTTGTGCTTCTAAGCCATGACAACCACTGCAATTCATTTGAAAAATGGCATGACCGAGAGTAGCATCGCCTTGTAAGGCCAAAACCTCTTGAGTGTAAGGACTGCTCGATCGCCACAGATTACTCGTAACCAAAATCGCCACAACCGCAATGACCAGAATGGATACGATGATTTGCTGCGCAGGTAGAGGTTTAGATTCTAGCAGTTGGTTTTGCAACGGAGCCTTCTTAAAGATACTTACTAAAAACTTTTGATAAACTTCACAAAAACATTTGTAACACGACTGAGATAGACCTACAGCACTGCTGACAGTCTATCGAAAAAACTCGGCACAGCACATATTTCTTCATAATTTCTCTATCTTTCACTCTTGCCCCAGCTCCCTGAAAGAAAAGCGGGGCGCAATCCCCTGGCTTCTAGACATGGGGTCAAGCCTGTCGCGGCTTCAGCCGCCTTGAGTGATTACGTGTAATCACTCGTAAAATGTTGTCAACAATGTTACGATGAAAATGTGAGTAAAAACAACCATCTACGTGTTGAAACATCCTAGTACTGAGAAATCCAGGCAACGGGCATATTCGGCTTAGATCCGTCATAGCTAAAGGGCAAATAATGGCAGGATGTGGAGCGTACCGATTTGGCAAAGTGATGGACTTAGAAAGCACAAAAATTCACAAAGTATGCGCAAGGATCGAGTAATTGATCTGAGTGGGTAGCGGCGCATTGATAACGCCTTTGAGAGTCCAAATATAGGCTGCTCAAGAATCCCATGTTTATGCCTCCAATCTGCTTGCAGATTAGAGGCATAGGCATGGGGAGTGTCAAAACGGTAGGCTGGATAAAAATTCCTATATATTTTTGTTAACGGAGATTTAATACAGTGGTAGAACCATTACTTTCTGGAATTGTGCTTGGATTAGTATCCATCACCCTATTGGGGTTGTTCGTGGCTGCTTACTTTCAGTACAAGCGCGGCGACCAAATCGGTTAACCAATTTTGCGCAAAGCGGCACAGAGCAATAAAGGCTCTGTGCCGCTTTGTTTGCAATGGGGTTAGGAGCTAAAAACCATCCCATTGCGCGGTAGTTCAGGCAAATCGAGTTCTACTCGGCCTGGTTTAATTACTTTTTCGGCAGATCGATCGGCTGCTAGCTGTAACTCCTGTTGCAGGCGCTGATTTTCTTGGTGTAGCTTGGCAATTTTGTCCCGAATCGGAGCCAGACGCTCGGCAAACTTTTGGGTGTAGATTTTGGGTAGCTCTTGCACCACTTGCTCCAACATGCGACTGCGATCGCTTAGCTCCCGCACGGTGCGCCGGAGCTGCTGAATCTCGGCATCACGGGTGTGGAGTTGCTCTTGATAGTACTGCACCTGGGTTTCTACTCCTTGGAGCTGTTCTCGGAGAGCACGAATTTCGCCTTTGTGGTCGCCGACTAGCTCACCCCGAGGTGGCTGAGAGTGATTGGTCTTCACGATCCGAAATAGTTCCTGAGATAGCTGCTGCACAAGCTGATCGCGGGTGTTTAGCTCTTCACGAAAATGCGCTATTTCTGCTTTGAGTGCGGAAAGGTTGCTGGGCTGGGTAGAATCCACCATAAGGCTATTCTGAAAAATTAGTCAATGTTTCATTAGATTCTACATTTTCTACGGACAAAAAAAAGGGTTCCAGCAAATCTGGAACCCTTTGTCACATAAAACAATGAAAATTTAAAGCTGAAATCTATCTCACAGTGCCTTCTAGTTTGGCCGTGTCGATCGGCTTCATGGCATACATTCTGATTGCATTCCAGCCGATCGCGGCGATATGAGGCAGGTTCTTAGCTATTTTTAAGAACTTAGGCAAATTGTTGGCTGGGGCATTAACAATTTGGAGGTAGCTAGCCGCTGATTTATCCAGCAAGGCAGTGAACTTAGGATTGTTCACATCCAAGATAATCGGGAATACCCGACCAGCAGTCCAGTTGGTTTCTTTGATTACATCCAGGTTGAAGTCCCGAGTGGTCATACCCATAGCTTCATAGAAGCGAGTGCGCTGATGGTCATTCAAATACATGGTAAGAAATACGCTCAACAAGAAGAAGCGGCACCAGAGCTTTGCTTTCCAGTCGTTCAAAATATGGGGCTGAGATTTCATCACTGCATCAAAGAAGTCACCATGACGATTTTCGTCTTGGCACCAGTTCTCAAAATAGTTGAACAATGGATACAGCTTGTTTTCGGGATGGGCTTCTAAATGGCGGAAAATCTTGATATAGCGCCAGTAGCCAATTTTCTCTGAGAGATAGGTGGCGTAGAAGATAAATTTGGGTTTAAAAAAGGTGTATTGATGGCTCTGAGTCAAAAAGCCCAGATCCAGAGACATGTCAAAATCAGCCATGGCCTTGTTCAAGAAGCCCGCATGACGAGCTTCGTCCCGTGACATTAGGTTAAAGCCCTCGGCTAACAAGGGGTTTTTCTTTTTCAAGCGTCTGCCCAATTCTTTGTAGAGCAGAAAGCCCGAAAATTCAGCGGTACAAGAGCGCTCTAAAAACTCACTAAACAACTGCTTAGTTTCGCCGTCAATGCTGTCCCAAGAGTTATCAAACTGGTCATCGCGCACGAAGTGATGGCGATTGTAGTCCACTTTAAACTCGGCGATGATAGCGCGCATCTCTTCTTCGTTGTAAGAGATGTCCATTTTTTCCATTTCTTCAAAGTCGGTGGTGTAAAACCGAGGAGTCAGGATGGTTTCCTTGGCTGGCATTTTGACTTCGTGCTGCAAGTCGGCTGCCGGTTTTGTAAGTGAATTTACCATAGTGTTTTTTTAAAGGTTTGACGGCCACAAGGCGCTACTACTCTCTGGCCATTTTACCAATACCATGAGAGTTAGGGTATGAGTTTATATTAAGAGTTGCAAAGAATCAGCTAGTTTGGCAGCAGCCATTTCTGGGCATTGAGGCGTTTGGTAAGGCCAAACAACAGTAGATCTAGGGTCATTTTGCGTTCGTCTATCAAGAAGGACTCGATCGAACTCGCTATTCCCCCGTTAGATATACAAGAAAACCCGCGCTGACCTTGAATGTCTTCAGTAAAGAAATACAGGTTGAACTGACGGGTATTGTTTTGCCATTTACCCACGATCTGCCAGCAGTCGGGAACGTTGGGTACGCCAGAAATGTTCACTGGTACTTTAGCGAATTCTAACTTCAAATCAGCCAAGCCCTGGGCGCTCAGGCCACTTTGGATTGCCGGTACAAAGTCTTGCTGCACAAAATCGGCGAAGGGTTTGTCTTCCAAAGCAGGTGCTTTTTCTTTTTTAGCGGCGGGAGCTTTGGCGGCAACTTCAGTTGTCTCAGTGGCTGTTGTGCTATCAGTGGCAACCACATCACCAGATGCTTCTGGCTTAGGGCTTTTGGGAGTTTTTGGGGTTTTGCTGGCTTCAGTCATAAAAATATTCTGCTAGGGGGAAAATTCTAAGTTTGATGATCACAAGAATAATCCTTCTTAGCTATTTTAATCCCACTTAACCAAAGGTGCGAAAGAACAAAAATCCGCCCACCACTTGCATCATCCAAGAAAATCGCAGGGTCGGCCAAAAAATCAGTCCATTAATTACAGCCACCAGCGGCCAATCCAAATTAAATTCTTGGGTTTGCCAACTCAGCCACAAAAACAAGCTGGCTAACAAAAACAGCAGCCCAGATAGGATGTAGCGAAAAATAATTAGCTCAAAGCTGAGGGGCTTAGTGCTGAACATCATTTGAGACAGTTGTTTGCCAAGAAAATCAAACATATGGGTGAATTTTTAGACTCGCTGTGAGTGGCAAAATTTTACCTCTTTTTTGACTAAAAGCCAAGCCTGATCGGCACAAAAGCCCTATCAGCAAAAGATCCTAAGATTTGCTGTTCGCTCTGAGCAGTTTTGCTGATGGTTATCGATCGACAATACCTTTGAACAAAGAATTTTTGTGAGCAACATTAACAGGTGCTGCTGCATCTTTGGGTATATTACTGGAAATACAAATTGGATCGATTGTCAAATAATCTTTACATTTGGTGTTTCGCCCTTGCCCAAAGTTCAATCTGCTTCAACTCAAATAACAGGAGTGGCTAGCTATGATGCCTCAGAATTTTGACCTTTCCTTGGAACAGCAGTTTAGTGTTCGATCGTTCCAAACCCAAATCCAAGACATGAGCCGCGAACAAGCTCAGGATTTTTTGGTGCAGCTCTATACCCAAATGCTCTGGCAAGAAACAACGTACAAAAATTTACTCAAGCACCAATGGGGCCTCGAAGACTGCTCCAACTATCCTGATTGCCCTCACAGACAGAAGTAAAGCCTTATTCCTCCGTGAAAAGTTGGTTCGGGATCACAGTCAAAAAAACAATACCCCCACAAATCAATGCTATGGAGAAAAGCTAGCAACTTCGACAGAGGTGGCAACTGCTAATGTTTTACGCTCATCGTAGCCTAGTACCTAAGATCGTCTCAGAAGTTGATCCACAACGTTAAGTATCGTTAAATAGTGCTTGGCTTAGTTTACAAAACTTGCCCCTGCCCCTCACAATGAAAGCCGTTTGGCAAACCCAGACACCCATCTGGTACTCTGGAGATCGCACCCGTTGGCATCCCAGCTCCAGCAACCCATATATAAATTTTTATTAAAAAATCTTCGGCATAGCATTGGAGCAAGTATGAACATTACCGCGATCGGTTTGAGCCACAAAACAGCCCCCGTAGAAGTTCGGGAAAAACTCAGCATCCCTGAACCCCAAATCGAAGCCGCCATCAAAACCCTCCAAGCCTGCCCCCACATCGAAGAAGTTGCCATCCTCAGCACCTGCAACCGCCTAGAAATTTATCTCGTCTCCAAAGATGCCGAAATGGGCATCCGCGAAGTCAGCCAATTCTTAGCCGAATACGGCCAACTGTCGATCGAAGACCTTCGCCATCACCTCTTTATGCTCCTCCATGACGATGCAGTCATGCACCTCATGCGCGTCGCCGCCGGACTTGATAGCCTGGTGCTCGGTGAAGGCCAAATTCTCTCCCAGGTCAAAAATACCCACAAACTCGGCCAACAATATGGCGGCATTGGCTCCATCTTACACAAACTCTTCCGCCAAGCCCTCACCGCCGGTAAGCGTGTCCGCACCGAAACCAGCATCGGCACGGGCGCAGTCTCGATCAGCTCTGCTGCCGTCGAACTTGCCCAAATGAAAGTCGCCAGTTTGGCAGATCAGTCGATCGCCATTGTGGGAGCGGGGAAAATGTCTCGGCTGCTGGTACAGCATTTAATCTCAAAAGGCGCAAAAGATATTACTGTCTTAAATCGATCGGCCAAACGTGCCGAAGATCTGCGCAAGATGTTTCCTGAAATAGAACTGAAGCTAGAACTATTAGCCGAAATGCTGCCGGTAATTGCCAAGTCTTCGATCGTTTTTACTAGCACCGCCTCTAACGACCCGCTATTAGACAAACACAACCTGGGCGGAGTATTGGTAGCTGAAAGTTCCCTGATGATTTTTGATATCTCCGTGCCTCGCAACGTCCATTCTAACGCCAACGACCTAGCTAACGTTAAAGCCTTTAACGTTGATGACCTGAAAGCGGTAGTAGCTCAAAACCAAGAAGGCCGTAGGCAGATGGCGATCGAAGCAGAAGCCTTGTTAGACGAAGAACTCACCAGCTTTACCGAATGGTGGCGGTCTCTAGAAACTGTCCCTACTATGAACAGCCTGCGGGACAAAATGGAAAATATTCGTGTCCAAGAACTAGAAAAAGCCCTATCTCGCCTAGGTGCCGAGTTTGCCGGTAGAAACCAAGAAGTAATCGAAACTCTTACCAAAGGCATTATCAACAAAATTCTTTATGACCCCATGGTACAACTGCGTGCCCAACAAGATATTGAAACCCGTCAGCAGGCCATGTTAGCTTTACAGACTTTGTTTAACCTCGATAGCGCTGTGAATAAGGCTCAAAGTCAGTCTTAGTCAACTTGCTTGGCTCTCATCCCGCCGCCAAGCCAGGGACAGCTATGGCGGAGATATTTCCGCCTATTGTAACTACTAGGTCTTCAACTCGTCCTGCGATTATAGTCTTGAATCGCCTTCACCGTCAAAGGCTCACGCTGCAAAGAACTAATCGCCGCCACCGTGGCTTTAGCGCCCGCGATCGTCGTAACAATTGGCACCTTATAAGTCAACGCCGTCCGCCGAATTAACTTGCCATCAGCTTGTGCTTCTTCCCCCGAAGGCGTATTGATAATTAACTGGATCTGCTTATTTTTAATCACGTCCACCACATTAGGCCGCCCCTCATGCAGCTTCAACACTAACTCAACTTCTAAACCATGAGATTGCAGCACTTGGCGGGTTCCTGCCGTAGCGATAATCGTAAAGCCCAGCTCAATAAAACTGCGCGCGATCGGCACTACAGACTGTTTATCTCGATCATTGGTAGAAATAAACACCTTACCAGCGGCTGGTAACTGTTGACTAGCACCCAACTCAGCCTTGGCGTAAGCTCGGCCAAAATCCACGTCAATGCCCATGACTTCCCCAGTCGATCGCATCTCTGGCCCCAAAATAGTATCAGTGCCTGCAAACTTTTCAAAGGGCAGCACCGCTTCTTTTACCGCCATGTGTTCAGGGATCACCTCGGCAGTGTAGTTTAACTCAGCCAAAGTTTCTCCCGACATTAACCGCGCCGCATAGCCCGCCAGCGGAATGCCGGTAGCTTTAGCCACAAATGGCACCGTGCGAGAAGCCCGAGGATTAGCCTCGATAATATAGACCTGCTCTCCTTGTACTGCAAACTGAATATTCATCAGCCCCAATACTTTTAGCGACTGTGCCAACTGCGTTGTCCAAGTGCGAATTGTAGCTACAGTGGCCTCACTCAAAGAAATATAGGGCAACGAACAGGCCGAATCCCCGGAGTGAATTCCGGCCTGTTCAATGTGCTCCATAATGCCACCAATTACCACCATCCCAGTTCGATCGGCAATTGCGTCTACATCTACTTCGATCGCGTTTTCTAAAAACTGGTCAATCAAAATTGGGTGATCTGGCTCCACCTGGACAGCATAAACCATATAGCGCTCTAGCTCAGCATCAGAATAGACAATCTCCATTGCCCTGCCACCCAACACATAAGAAGGCCGCACTACCACCGGATAACCAATGCGATTAGCAACAATTACAGCCTCTTCAAAGCTGCGGGCAATACCATTTTCGGGTTGTTTGATATCTAGCTGGCGCAATATTTTCTCGAATTTCTCCCGGTCTTCGGCTAGGTCGATCGACTCTGGTGTAGTTCCCCAAATCTTGGTAGTTAAAGCTGGATGCTGTTCTAAATAACTCTGAATTGGCACTGCTAATTTCAGCGGCGTTTGACCACCAAACTGCACAATTACCCCTTCTGGCTGCTCGGCTTCTAAGATATTTAAAACATCTTCTTTAGTCAGTGGCTCAAAATATAGTCGATCGCTGGTGTCATAGTCCGTGGAAACTGTCTCTGGATTAGAGTTCACCATAATTGTCTCAAAGCCCTGTGCTCGCAGTGCATAAGAAGCATGACAGCAACAGTAATCAAACTCAATCCCTTGACCAATCCGATTTGGACCACCACCCAAAATTGCTACTTTTCTTCTGGTCGAAGGAATCACTTCCGATTCTTCTTCATAGGTAGAATAGTAATAAGGTGTTTCTGCCACAAACTCCGCCGCACAGGTATCTACCAACTTATAAGCAGGCACTACACCCAACGATTTCCGATAAGTCCGCACTTCATCTTCGGTCGTCTTAGTGCAGTAAGCAATCTGTCGATCGCTGAACCCTTGACGCTTAATATCCCATAGCCGATCGCGATCCAAAGCTGTCAAACTTTGTAGTGATTGCTCTGTAACCAATAAATCTGCTAACTTATCCAAGAACCAAGGATCAATCCCGGTCAAGTCGTAGATCTCCTCCACAGTCAGACCCAACAACATCCCATCCCGCAAACTAAACACTCGATCGGGGCTAGGAGTACGCAGCAAAGTTTTGACCTGTTCTAAAGTCGGCAACACATCCGCCCGATCGGCACCCCAACCAAACCGACCAATTTCTAGTGAACGCAAAGCTTTCTGAAAAGACTCCTGAAAAGTCCGCCCGATCGCCATCGCTTCACCCACCGATTTCATTTGAGTGGTTAGCGTAGAACTAGAGCCAGGGAATTTCTCAAAAGCAAAGCGCGGAATTTTGGTAACTACATAGTCGATCGTTGGTTCAAACGAAGCTGGCGTTTGCCTAGTAATATCGTTTGGCAACTCATCCAAGGTATAGCCCACCGCTAACTTAGCGGCTAGCTTAGCGATCGGAAACCCGGTAGCCTTAGAAGCTAAAGCCGAACTGCGACTTACCCGAGGGTTCATCTCGATCACAATATATTCGCCGTTCACCGGGTTTACCGCAAACTGAATATTAGACCCCCCAGTTTCTACCCCAATCTCCCGGATAATCTTGAGCGAAGCATCTCGCAATCTTTGATATTCTTTATCAGTCAAAGTCTGTGCCGGAGCCACCGTAATTGAGTCGCCGGTATGCACACCCATGGGATCAAAGTTCTCGATCGAACAAATAATTACCACATTATCGGCCAGGTCTCGCATTACTTCCAGCTCATACTCCTTCCAGCCCAGCAGTGACTTTTCAATCAAAATTTGATCCATCGGCGAAGCATCGATGCCCACCTGTGCCAAAATCTCAAACTCTTCTTGGTTATAGGCAATCCCGCCACCAGTGCCACCCATTGTGAAAGCAGGGCGGGTAATCAGCGGATAACTACCAATTTCAACGGCCACGGCCTGGGCTTCGGCTAAAGTGCTAGCAATGCCCGAAGGACAGACTGGTATCCCAATTCGCGCCATGGCTTCTTTAAACAGCAGCCGATCTTCGGCCATTTCGATCGCCGGTAATTTTGCGCCGATCAGCTCCACGCCGTATTTCTCTAGCACCCCACTTTTGGCCAATGTCACGGCCAAATTCAAAGCCGTCTGGCCTCCCATGGTCGGCAACAGGGCATCCGGGCGCTCCTGAGCAATCACCTTCTCCACGATTTCGGGAATTAACGGTTCGATGTATGTTCGATCGGCGGTCTCCGGGTCGGTCATGATCGTGGCCGGATTGGAGTTCACCAAAATCACTTCATACCCTTCTTCCCGCAAGGCTTTACAGGCTTGGGTACCAGAGTAATCGAATTCGCAGCCCTGACCGATCACGATCGGGCCAGAGCCAAGGATTAAAATCTTCTGTAAGTCGTTACGACGGGGCATGAGTAAAGCTCGATCTGAGTTTGGACTATCTAAGTTTTAGACTGTACCAAATCTATCAGCATCGGGACAATCTGTGCATGGCAATCTGATTTATTCATCAGATTGAGATTGGCGACGACTGCGACGCGGCGCTGATTCACCACCACCTTCTGATTGGCGGGTACGACGCGGCGCTGATTCACCACCACCTTCTGATTGGCGGGTACGACGCGGTGCTGATTCACCACCGCCTTCTGATTGGCGGGTACGACGTGGGGCCTCATCATTGCTAGATTCGCGGCGTACCCGACGGCGAGGTTCTGGTGCTGCTTCTGGCTCAGTTTGGCGACTCCGACGACGTGGCTCTTCGGGTTCCGATCGACGAGAGGAACGACTTGGGCGGTCATCAGAGTTCGATCTACTGCTGCCGCCCCCGTCTTTTCCCTCTTTTTCATCGTCCTTAGGTGCTGCCAGAGTTTTCATAATGCCGGGTCTTACCGGATCCAGCTTGATTTCAGCCTTTTGCTTGGCATAATTTGGTACCGGGAACTGCTGCACCGGCATATCTTTAACTACTTGGGACATAAACCGACCCCAGGCGTAGGCAGCAGTGGTACTAGCATTGCCCGTAGGGGCGTTATTATCATTGCCCAACCAAACCGCTGTCACAGCTTGGGGAATATAGCCAATAAACCATAGGTCTCTTTCCTTATCGGTAGTACCAGTCTTACCAGCTACTGGACGACCGGACAACTGGGCGTTCTGTCCGGTGCCCTCGTTGACCACCCCCCGCATCAGTGAAACGGCGATTGCCACGTTGTTAGTTTCCAAAATCCGCTGGGGATTGAGCTTGTTTTCATACAACACATTGCCTTTGCGATCGATAATGCGCTGAATGCTATGAACTTTGTCGTGCATCCCCCCAGAGGCAAAAGTGGAGTAAGCATTGGCCATCTCTAGCATATTTACTTCCAAACCACCTAGAGCCAAGGAATAGTAAGGCTTGAGCTCGGATTCAATTCCCATTTTGTGCGCCAAATCCATCACCGGCTGAAAGCCGGTATCAATCAAAATTTTGACCGCTACAATGTTAATAGAGTTAGTCAGCGCTCCCCGCATACTAACGCTGCCCTTGTAACTTTTACCAGCATTTTTGGGCTTGTAATTGTCCACCTGAAAAGGCGCATCTACATAGGTTTTGTCGGGACTGAGGCCACCGGCAATTGCTGTAGTATATAAAATCGGCTTAAAGGTCGAACCGGGCTGCCGCTTGGCTTGTACCACCCGGTTAAACTGATTTTTCTCGAAGTCTTTACCACCCACCATTGCCCGGATCGCACCGCTGCGAGGATCAACCGAGACCAGCGCCGCCTGACTGAAGGATCTGGAGTTGTTGCGCACTGTAGACTGCACGACTTCTTCGGCCATTTCTTGCCATTTGGGAACCAGAGTGGTTTCAATGGTCAGACCACCTTGCTGTAATTCTTTCTTAGAAAGATACTTGCCAGTTTCCAGCTCTTGTTCTACGTATTTGGTAAAGTAGCGACCCTGCTGGAATTTTTGCTTGTGTTCCTTCTTATTCAAATTTAGCTCCGCAGCCTGAGCGGCTTTCATCTCAGCCGCAGTGATGAAGTCAGCTTCTTGCATCCGGCTGAGAACTAGGTTCCGTCGTTCTTTGGCAAACCTCTTGTTCTTAAATGGTGAATATTTGTTGGGAGCTGGAGGAAGAGCGGCGATCGTGGCTGTTTCTTGCAGATTAAGCTGATCGACAGTTTTGCCAAAATATACCCAGGCAGCATCAGCCACCCCATAAGTACCTTCGCCCAAATAAACCAAATTGAGATAGCGCTCTAGAATTTGGTCTTTGCCCAATTCTTTTTCAATCTTCTGCGCCAAGCGCATCTCTTTTAGTTTGCGAGTAAAGTTTTTATCATTATCGAGATAGACCATCCGGGCGACCTGCTGGGTAATGCTACTAGCACCCTCAGCTAATCCGCCACTGCTGATATTTGACCAGGTTGCCCGAGCAATACCTCGATAATCCACCCCATCATGTTCGTAAAAGCGCCGGTCTTCGATTGCAATAAACGCCTTTTTCACTCGATCGGGTAACTGCCACAGTTTAAGATTTTCGCTGGTATCAGAGCCAAGCTGCAACAGGTTAGTACCATCGGCACCTTTGATGGTGAGAGTTCCTTCCCGTGCAAAACTGAGGGGATCAGTTGGGGAATATTTGGCCACGCTTTGATCGACTATTGCCCATAAAACACCTAAGCCGATCGCTGTAGTTCCAGTAGCTAGCCCAGCCCAAAACAATGGCCGTTTTTGCAGCGGCCTTGGCCCTCGAAAAGGACTAACCACAGCCCGACCAAAGCCGGTGACAGTAGCACCAGTGGCCATAGCCGCACCAACGACTTTATTTCTTTTCTTCTTTGGCAGAACTGGCTCAGGACTAAATACTCCACTCGGTTCTGGCACCTCAGTAGTGGCAGTAGGATCAGGAGGGAGTCCAGCAGCACTAGTAATATCGGGGTCAAAATCAAAAGGAGAATCTGGTGGTAATGGCGCTGCAGAGCCAGAATTCTTGCCAGATTTAGAGGATTTAAATGAAAGTTGTCTTAATCTGGTGAATATGTTCAAAACATTGGCTCCTAGCTGAAGTCAAACTCATGGGATTTGATTTAGATTTGGGATCAGTGAAAATCAATAATAAAAATTTACACAAAAGCGACTGGCGATCGTCAATCTACCAATCAAAAAGCTCTAAAGTAACTTTTTGGTTGCAATTATACATCAAGAGCGGTACTTGGTCACGTACCCCGGGCTGAAGCCACTGGGCTTGTCGTAGCCCTAAGCAAGATCCTGCACTAAGCAAGCCAAGCCTGAGCCTCTGGGGTTCGAGACGATA
>JAYUSV010000285.1:0-5648 GCA_043755495.1 Synechococcales cyanobacterium | reverse complement strand
GACAATATAAAAATCGAATATCACAGGCCGAAAAAACTGCTGGTCAGTGACGGCGATCACTGGAGCATAAACCCTGTGATTTAGTCCCAGAGCCTTTTAAGTCAATTTGCTGTGGTCACTGATATCGACATGTCGATATTATGGAAGCACCGCCGACAGCCAAAAATCATGACCAACTCCACTGCTTCCTCTCACTCCTTATCTGAACTTTCTGCTGCCGACATCGAACTTATCGAAAACTTCGTGCGGGGCAAGAAGAAAACGATCACTGCTGCTCACCTCCAGGTGGAGTACTCTGACAAAGCCATGAAGCTGCTCGATCGACGTGGTGGCATGGTAGCTGTGAGCAAGCAAGTCAATGAATGGCAGCAAAAAGTTTTGCTAAACAATCAGGTGGAAGGATACATGAGTGTACTTTGCGCCACATTGGAGCGCCATGACTTTGTGGCTGCCCGCAAATCTCGTCATCCCGATTATGTGGAGTACAGCAAATATCAAACTCCCGAAGGCTATAAGCTGCAATATCAACCAGCTCATGTCATGGGACGAGCTTGGCTAGAGCGCTACGCCCGGTCTTCGGGAGTGCAATCTCGTAGTTTGCTGGTGTTTCAGAGCGGTAACTGGTTTCCTATTCAAGAATTGAAGATCGATCAGCGTACTCTACAACTTCGGACCTTAGTGGGTGAAACAGTTGTTGACAGCAGTGATTATCTGGTGTGGATTGAACAGTCCCCAGATACCATGGCTCAGGCAGTGCCCGCAAAACCCAAATCTGCTCAACGCCGCAACTCCTCAGCCACTCCAATTGACTTGGGGATGGAGGAAGAAACCATTTATGTTCCAGAAGATTCTCTCTCAGACCTTACTCAAGAGATCGCTGCCCTCCAAATGGCCACTCCAGCGCCCTCCTCATCTGAAATGGCCACCAATAAAAATACTTCAGAAAATACTTCGGAGCCAGCAATGCCTGATCCCGCTACTAAAGAGCTGATGGATGCCATCAAAGCGAAAGCATTGAAACGACTTTTAGACTATGTGAAAAATGGCGAAAAAGTGGTGGTTACCGAAATCCTTAAAAATGGCCAAGATCAAGTTATCACCACCAAAACCACCGAAATTAAGCGCGGTTGTCCCCGTTGGGTAATCGAACGATTGCGTGGTGCCGCAGAATTTTAAGCCGTTTGGCTGACGATCCGATCTACGCCATCCATCCCGCACTATTCCTATGAATCTACTAAAATGCAAAAAAGAACCATCATCTCCTAGAACTCATGCTAGATATTGCCGATCTCTCCAGCACCGCCACCACCATTGCCAGCCAGCTCGGCATTAGCAAGTTCGATATTTATGGCTCCACCGTAGACGAAACCAGTGTTCAGGTCGATCGAGGTGTCACCAAGCAAGTCAAAGCGTCCAATCGATCGGGTGTCACAGTACGGGTCTGGAACCCCGAAAACACCGTCGGCACTACCAGCACCACCGATTTAGATGCCACCGGCTTAGAATTAGCCCTTAAAACTGCCTACGAAGCCAGTTTTTTTGGCATTACCCAACATGCCCCAGATTTTAGCCCTGCGGCTACCGAAGCCATTCCGGTGGTAGAAGTGCCGATCGCCCCTGCTGCTTCTGTGCCAGAACTAGTCGCTAGCTTAGTCGCTGCCGAAACCAAACTATTGGCTGCCCATGAAGCGATCGAAAGTGTCCCTTACAATGGACTCAGCCAACGCCAAGTAGAACATTTTTATTTAAACAGCCAAGGAGCACAGCGCCACGAAACCCGTGCTTATACTTCGCTGTATCTATACACCAAAACCGAACAGCCCGATAAAAAGCCCCGCAGTGCTGGAGCCTACGAAATGAGCACCTGCTTTGCGCTGCTCAACGTTGAAAAATGCGTGGCTGAAGCCGCCGAGAAAACTATCAGCCATTTAAACTATCGATCGATTCCCACTGGCAAATACACTGTGGTTTTTTCGGGTGAAGCTTTCTTGAGCCTACTAGGAGCTTTCTCGAATATCTTCAACGCCCAGAGCATTTTAGACAAACAGAGCTTGTCCCAGCCAGACTCGATCAGCAAGACTATTGCTTCACCACTGCTGTCGATCGCCGACGATGCTCATCACCCTCACCGAATTGGCGGCGAAACTTTTGATGGCGAAGGCACTCCTACCCGCAAAGTCATGATGCTAGACAAAGGGGTAATTAGCAGCTTTATTCACAGCGCAGGCACCGCCAAACGGATGAAAGCCGAGCTTACTGGTCATGCCAACATGGGTTCTAAGGTGACAGTATCACCCCACTTCTATGAGGTCTTTGCCAGCGATGTACCCGCTGCTCAGACCTATAGCTTAGACACCGCCGAAAATGTTATTTTGATCGATGACTTGCAGGCTCTCCATGCCGGAGTGCAATCTTTGCAGGGTTCTTTTTCGTTACCTTTTGATGGTTGGTTAGTCAACAAAGGCGAAAAAATCAGCATTGATGCCGCTACCGTAGCTGGCGATTTCCTCACCATTCTCAAAGATATTATTTACGTAGAACCCACTCCCGAAATGACTCCGGGAGGCGTTTGCCCCCGAATTTGGATTCAGGGTCTATCGGTGACTGGCGAATAGCTAGCGACTGGGAGTGCCATTTAACAAACTAAAACGCACTCCTACTTGGTTATCGCCGTTAGGCAAAGCAGCCACTGATTGATAGCCGGTGCTACCAGCCCCATTTGTATAGTAAAGCTCCACACCGTAAGTCGAGTTGCCACTAGGGAAGAGCTGTCTAATGCCCAGGTTGTAAACTGGTGTGCTACCGTTGAACGCAAGGCTATTACCGGCAACTAACTGATTCGCCCCAATTAAACTGGGCGAAATACCACCAAAAACCTGTGTGTTATCACTCACTTTCCAGGTAGCACCCAAAGCTAAGGCTAAAATGCGCGGTACACCTTGAAACTGTGCCGGGATGACTAACTTTGGTGTGGCGTGCAGGGTCAATCTATCCCCGGCCAACCGATAAGAAAAGGGCGTTTCGCCATAGAGACTATAGCCCAACTGTAAATCGGTACCATCGACTCTAACTAACCCCAGTCCTAGGCCACCATTCAAACCAGTTTGCCCTCGATCGGCTAATATCCCCCAACGAGCAAAAATACCAGTCTCGATCGACATTTCGCGGCGATTGCTATTGCTATGAGTAACAGCAAGTTCAAAGTCATCAGCCAAACCAAATCGTATCGAGGGATTAACCTGACGCTGGCTAGCTACACCCACTTGATAGAACACACTATTACCAGGCAAGGTAGTACTAGGGAAACCAGTAGGACTATTCCAAAAAGCGCTTTTATCAGGGTAATCTGTCCGTGATTCGCCCCCCAAGGTTCCAGCAAAATCGGGTAGATAAGTTACGTTAAAGCCCACACCGTAATCTCCACCAGGTTGGGCTAGCAGGTTAGCGGGTGAAGCACTAGTGGGGCTAAAGCGGTTGGTTACATAAAGACCTAAAGCTGTGCGATTGTTGGGAGCATATTGTAAGCCCGCATTCCACACTGGCCTGGTGCCCAATAAGCTGCCACTACTGGCTGGTTCGATCGTATTTTTACCAGCCAAAATTTGGGTGAAATCTGCGGACAGTTGCAAATTGGGTGTCAAGTTATAACTGGCTCCAACTCCAACCCCAGCAACGGTTCCATAGTAGTTTAGACTTTGGCCATCAAAACCAATTCCAGCATTTCTGATAGCAGTAGGATCTCCTTCAATTTCTGAGGCTGCCAACTTACTAGGAAAAATGCTAAGGCGGGGATTTAAATGCAACGACAAGTTATCGGTTGCTTGATAAGATACTGGCAAGCCGACTCCCCAAATCACCGAGTTATTGGGAGCTAGTATTCGATCGACACCCACTCCACTAGCCGACGGTTGTGAATATTCAATGCTGCGTCGCGGACGAAAAAACAGCGCAGAGAAAGGAGCCGAAAATTCAGCTCCAGCCACGATCGCCCCCTGGAAACGATCCTGATTGTAAAAGCGCCACTTGGCCTGGAGCGGAATGCTGTTGTTTAAGATCTGTAACTGGCTATTGGGGCGAACTAAGTTGGCAAAAATAGTGTCGTCTTTACCCGCTAAACTCACGCCAATTTGAACATCATTACTTAATCCATAGACTAGATCGAGAGCCGCATCATTACTGCGGTTTACCTGTCCACCGTTGCCACCTCTGAAATCGAAGGGGTTATTGAAAGAGTTGCCCCCAAACTGTAATAGCAAATTACCTTGGCCGATCGGTTGGGCTGTTTCCCAACCAAATAATCGAAATGGAGTGCCTTTTAATGGAGATTTTTTCGGGGGGGCAGCGAATTCTGGTGGGGTGGTGGACTGTGGGGAGACAGCGGGGGACTCGACCGGCTCTGCCGACTGTACCAATGCTTTACCATCTCGATCGAAGCCAGTCGTTTGGGAAATGACCGGTAACAATTGAGAATTGCTTTTCTGGGTACCAATTTTTTCACTTTCAAACGAATTGGGAGGTAGTGCATTAGAAGAAGGACTAGGGAGGAATTTAGTGCGAGCTTTCATCTCAGCAGAAAAATCTTCAGTAGCCGCTATTTTTTCTGATCGACCTGGGAGGTGATTAGTCAACATTGTGCCTGGAATCGCTAAAAATGATAACAAGACTCGTAGAGATGTTTGTGCTCGCATGGAAAGACCGGATATAGTACATTGCCGTCCTAGTAAAACTCTTAGTGCCAGCTAACTGGATTTTGGATCAGAATTTATTCTTAGGTACAAGTTAATACATATCTTACAGTGAATCACACCTTATGGGATGTTACTCACGGCACAGTAGTCGGAGATTTTTTTACCATTAAAGATATTTCACTGACATTAAAATAGCTTTCCCGAAAGAGAAAAATCATCTAGAGTTAAGAAAGATACCTCCACACCCGATCAGCTATGCACTTAAGCGACATTACTCATCCCAATCAACTTCACGGCTTGTCGGTGCGCGAGCTAGAACAAATCGGTCGAGAAATTCGAGAAAAACACCTAGAAACCGTCTCTAAGATTGGCGGTCACCTGGGGCCAGGACTAGGAGTAGTCGAACTGACGATCGCCCTCTATCAAACCTTAGATCTCGACAAAGACAAAGTGGTCTGGGATGTTGGGCATCAGGCTTATCCCCATAAATTATTGACTGGCAGATACCAGAATTTTGATACTCTGCGCCAAAAAGGCGGAATTGCTGGGTATCTGAAACGCTGTGAAAATAAGTTTGACCACTTTGGGGCGGGACATGCCTCTACCAGTATTTCGGCAGCTTTAGGCATGGCGATCGCCCGCGATCTGAAGGGTGAAGACTTTAAATGTGTCGCGGTCATTGGTGATGGAGCCTTAACCGGTGGGATGGCTTTGGAAGCTATTAACCATGCCGGACATCTCAAAAAAACCAATTTGTTGGTGGTATTAAACGACAATGAAATGTCCATTTCACCTAATGTGGGGGCAATTCCCCGCTATTTGAATAAACTGCGGGTTACACCCGAGATTCAGTCAATTACCGACAATTTACAAGGACAGTTCAAAAACATTCCTTTTGTTGGTGAGGCTTTATCACCAGAACTCGATCGGGTCAAAGAAGGCATGAAGCGTTTAGCTGTG
>JAYUSV010000284.1:0-5662 GCA_043755495.1 Synechococcales cyanobacterium | reverse complement strand
GTGCCCAAATTCATGAATACGTAGTCTGGCTGAGGGTTAAAGCTACGCTGGGCAGTGCTTTGACCGTTGTAGCGCAGCCAACTATCTAAGACAGGTGGATTGCCCGTAGGCGTAGATGGACGTACCCAGCCAGAGCCGCTCCAACCCACCTGACCATATTCCACATTCAGCAAATCTCCCAAACGGGCAGCGTAGGTTTTGTAAGAGAAGTTATTGACAATATCGGTAAACGGAAAATTGGCAGGTCGATCGGGAGCATTTGGTTCAAAGGTCTGGACACCACCCTCGGTGATGCTATCGCCGAAAAATACTGCTGTTTTACTACGGGCAAAAGAATTATTCAAAAAGCCGCTGCCACCACTAACCTCTACCCCAGTAACTCGCAAATGCTCGGCATCGGTGAGCCAATCTTGTTGCTTAACGGCGGTCACAGTAGGACTGGTACCATCAAACAACTCTCGGCGACGGAAGTAAACCACTACATCATGATCACCAGCACCGCCACCAAAGAGCTGAATTTGGCCATTAGTAGCGTTCTTTAACCACAACTGATCACCAGTTTGCTGGCCATCCACATACACATCTAACAGCGGGAAGGATGTCTGGTTGCTAGTATCGACATTGAGAGTAGCTTGAGAGCCATTGAAACGAAACTTAAGATAAGCCCCGGCATTACTGGTTTGCACCCCATTTTCCACGGCACCCCAACCATAGGGGGAAAACAGCAGCGATGGGTTATTGGGACTAGCCATGATCGAAGTATTAGTAACGACGGAAGCACTAGCAGACCGAGTCGCAGCCGCCGCAGAAAAGCTGGTGGCGCTATTGCCGGGAGCAAGAACTTCCAGCCGATCGATCGCGATCATGTGGTCACCGGAAGCAGCATTTTTTTGGCCAGTCACCCGTACTTTGATCGTATGCTCACCAGTTTCTAATACCTCACTTTGGAAAAATGCTTGATTTTTCCAATCAGTGCCGTAGGTATCGACTAATTTTTCAGCACCACCATCGACGCTCACCCCGGCAATTCCACCCCAAGGATTACGAACACTAAATAGCTGGGCTTGCGAACCATAAAATTTCACTTCATAGCTGGCATTTCGATCATTAGTCCAATGAGAGTTACCTTCATAGGCATTAGATTCATTGGCTAGGTTCCAGTTACCAGTGTATTTAAACTTGTTCTGTTCATTACCAGTGGTGATGGTATTATCATTAACTTTAAAGGAATATTTCAGTGGATTTTCTAGGGTGAACTGCACACCTTTGGTATTGACATTTCCGGCTTTATCAACCGCTTGGACTTCAAACTGATAGGCTCCATCAGTGAGAGATTGGCCTTTAATCTCACTGAGCCTTTGCTGATCGATTGTGAATTTGCCGTCGGCCTGCAAAGAGTCTTTGATATCGACAAATTTAGCTTGACCAGTAAACTTACCAAGCAGCTTATCTACACCAAAATCATCTGAAAGCATTCCAGTAATATCGGGTTTGCTAGTAACTTTATCGCCACCCGAAAAACCATCATCGGCCACCAACATCACATCTAGCTTCGGTGGCAGTAGATCTGGTGTAGTGACCACAGCGTTTTGGGCTGAGGCATTCAAAGGTATGATGCCACCATTTTCTACTTGGATAGCTCCACTCGCCTGTTGCAGGCTAACAGGAGCAATACTGCTATTGGTAGAAAGTGAGTAATCGGGGCTTGTTAACAAGGGCAAAGGGTTTGCCAGAGAGTTTTCAGCAGCAACAGGTAAAATGGAGTCAGCCATGATCTTTGTTAAAAAAAACAGTTGAAAAAAGTTAAGAATATTAAGGAAAAAAATAGTTTCTAGCAACAAAAAACAGTCTAAAATTGAATCTATTGACACCGTAGTTAAGTTTTCTGGGTTTATCAATAGGTCTCAGCCAAATGGCTTATTTAGTTATATTTTAGTCCCGCGATTATGCCCTCCGCCACTAATTGCCAAAGTCCAATGTCGCTCCGAAGTCTGAGCAAGCTGATAATCAGCCATTCCAGCGGCTGCAACCAAATCTTGAATTTCCGCTAAGGTGAAAGCTGCTGCGAGGGAATCTCGGAAAAGCTGGTTTTGTCGAGAGCCGTAGTCACCGGCTGCATTCACCAGGCGATCGATTTCCGCCAAGCTATCGGGACGAAGTAGATCGCGGATCAAAACAGCACCGTTGGGTTTAACTAATCTGGCTACCTGCTGGAAAAAACTCTGGGGATCGGGCAAGTGGTGTACCAAGCTATTAGAGATCACCATGTCAAACTCCCAATTGGGATAAGGTAAATTTTTGCCATCGGCTAGCTCTAGCTGAATCTGCTGTAGTAGACCCGCAGCTTCGATATTACGGCGACCCAAAACCAACATAGACTGCGCCATATCTACACCCAACACCTGATAACAAGATTTTTCTTGACAGAGAATTATTGGAATCTGGGCAGTGCCAGTGCCAATATCTAGTACCCGCACCGCCTGGGGGTACAAACCGATCGCCGTTAGGGCAAAATCGCGGTTAACTGCGCTAAAATCCATAGCATCGTATGCCGTGGCTTCTTGCCAGCTATCCATTACTTCCGGTTCGAGCACTCGATCAAGCATAATTATTTCTCAGCAACAATCTCAATTCTAAAATATTCAAAAATCTATGTCAGCAGAACTCCGTGCCCAACTAACCGAACTCCTCGATGAAGCTGAGCTAGACTGGCTCAAACCCCAACTGCAAAAAGATGCGGTGGTAATTATCCATGAGGGTCTAGACTTGGTAGATGTGGGAATGGCGATCGCTCAAGATGACACCCTAGCGGTCGATCGCTGGATTGATGAACAGCTCATCACTAAGCCCAATAATGACCATTTGGCTAAATGGCATCACAACCCCCAACAAAAGTTTCGAGCAATTATTGTCCAGCCCTATGTACTGGTACAAGAGTTGCCTTAGAAAGCACCACCGCTCACCACCGGCACCAAAATAGCATCAGCACTATTGACCAACAAAAAGTCATTGGCAGTCAGAACTGGTGAACCGCTGATGGTAGCAAACTGCGCGCCATCACCGAAGCCAGCCACAGATCCATTGGAGTTGTAAAACAAGCTGCCACTGCCTTGGCTATAAACCAATATGCCAGCATTAGCACCAACCGCTAAGTCATTAGCTACCACTGTAAACTGGGTAGCTAAATTGGTGATATTTCGGAAAGTATTGCTGCTTAAGACAATTTTGTCACTGACCACCGTAAAACCTGTAATAGTATCAACTCCTAGGTCAGCAGCAGCAAATGCTTTACCAGTCTCAAACACAAAATAGTCGGTGCTGCCGCCACCGGTTAGGGTGTCATTACCACTCAAGCCATTCAACTTGTTAATACCTTCTCCACCATTTAACAAGTCATTGCCAGCATCCCCAAAAATCTGGTCATTACCATTAGCACCATAGAGCTGGTCGTCGCCCTCACCGCCCATAATATTGTCATCACCGTTTTCACCATCGATGATGTCGTCGCCAATACTGCCGCTGATTAAATCATTACTATTACCACCAAATAAAGCGTCGTCACCATTACCACCATAGAGTTCATCGACTCCATCCGCACCAAATAAGCTGTCGCCACCGTCATCACCAACCAAAATATCATTGCCGTTGCCACCATTGAGTAAATCATTGCCGCTGCCAGCCGAGATAGTGTCATTACCATTGGCCCCGTAAATAAAATCATTACCAGCGCCACCCTCTAAGAGGTCGTTACCATTTTCTCCATCTAAGGTATCCACGCCATCGCCACCCCGCAAAGTATCATCGTCAACACCACCAAAAATTCGATCGGCACCACCTGCTCCTTCGATTAAATCATTGCCAGCACCACCCACCAGGGTGTCGTTGCCGTTACCACCAAACTCATCACCAAAAATCTGGTCATTATCATCGCCGCCAAAAATACTGTCGTTGCCACTATTTCCTTCAATTACATCAATACCTGCACCACCATCGATTTGATCATTTCCATCACCGCCCCGGATGGTATCGTCGCCATTGCCGCCATACAAGGAATCTAGCCCCGGGCCACCTTCTACCAAATCACTACCATCTTGACCATCGATTACGTCATTGCCGGGATTCACAAAGTTGCCTTCAAAATCTACCGAATCGCCAAATACTCGATCGTCCCCAGCGCCAGCAAACAAAAAGTCATTGCCCCCATCACCGCGCAAAATATCTAGGCCAGCCCCGGTACGAATGAAGTCATTACCTTCATTGCCCAAAATAGTATGATTGCGATTTTCTAAACCCGTAATGGTATCGCTGCCAGTGCCCGATCGAAAAGAGGCAATGCCTTCCACCCCGCTAATAGCAGCTACAGTAGGAAAAGTAAGCGTAGCAGCCAGGTTATCTAGGTCAATCGAAATGGGGGTGTTTTGACTACCAAAGTTAACATTTAGTAAAACATCAAAGCCTGCGCCACCAACAATAGTATTCAGACCATCTCGAATATCGAATTTATCATCACCGTTGCCGCCAGTCAGAGTGTTATTACCAGCACTGCCATCTAGTTGATCGTTGCCATCTCCACCCAACAACGAATCATCGCCTTGCAAGCCAATTAAAATATCATCACCACCAAAACCTTCGATTGTGTCAGCATCGATTGTTCCACTTAAAAAATCGGCGGCAGCAGTTCCACTAATATTAGCCATAGCAGTTTTGGAGATTGTTTTGTTATTTAGTGATCTAAGTTTGGATTAATTGTGATTATTATCACACCGGCTGCTAGTAAAAGAAAACAGCAAACCACCCAGAGTTATTTTGCAATAACTAACCACAAAAACACATCAGCCAAATGGATCGACTGTCTGAAAAAATGTTTATTCGCGCAGCCGTTTATAATCTTTAATCCAACTGGCACCAGTCTTGCCAGTAAAGATCCAAACAATCGATCGACTACCATCGCGCAGCACTTTTTGCAAAGATTCGTCTGGCCGACTGCTCACAAAGCTCACGGGCTTGACGGCAATGCCATGGCTACCAAAAATGATTTCACCAATCAGCCGCGATCGGGACATGTGATCGTCAGAGGTAACTAAGTAGACACTTTTTACTCCAGCCTGTTTTAAGGTTTCGACCATGGTAGTGAAGTTGGTCACAGTATCTACGGCATTGCGATCGACATGCAAACGCCGCAAATCAACGTTTTCTTTGGCAAATACTTTTTTGGCGTAGCCTACTGGTGCGCCACCCGATACCCACACGTGCAAGTTAGGATGTTTGACGGCCAAACGGGCAGCAAATTTTTCCCGCTCGGTTTCACCACCCAAAACAAAGATGGCATCTGGTTTCAACCAAGAATTTTCTAATTCTCGCCAGCTAAACCAAAGAATAGGCAAAGAGGTGATCCCCACTAAGGTTAAACCTATCCATAGCCAACGAAACGATCTGCGAGGCTGTGATCTTCTTCTGTAATGAGATTGCTGACGAGCAGCTTGGTCAGAATGATGAATGGTCATAAAGTAGGGCACACCAAGTCGCTGCTTAACCCAATTTGACACTCTCAGGGCTGAAGCCGCTGAGATTCTTCTATCACCGAGCCGATTTGCTCAAACAGGTTTGCACCAGCAAGAGTAGAGATCGATTCTCCAGAAGCGATTCCTGCACTCGCACTGAG
>JAYUSV010000283.1:0-5672 GCA_043755495.1 Synechococcales cyanobacterium | reverse complement strand
AATGGAGAGGTTGGGATCGATTTCAAAGAGGGTGTCCCAGAGAGTATCGAAGTCGGGAACGCCAAGTTTTTGACAGAGGGTTTCTATATAACTGCTGCGGCTAAAGCTTTCGTCGCTGTAGCAATTTTGGCTGGTGCGCTCGGTGGGAGAATCTGCCCAAGGGATATCAATGAATTCTACCGGAATTTGGTGTTCATGGGCGCTTTGCAGGGCTTGCCATTCGGGGGAATAAATACAAAAAGGGTAGAAGGCTCCTCGGCGGATTTCGGTGGTTTGAATGTAGCTATAAATGGCGATCGGCAGTTGATGAGATAAAAAGAGTTCAGAGATCTGCTCATTGAAATCGCTAGGGCCTTCGATGGCGATCGCGGTTGGTTGAATTTCTTGAATTAGTTGTCTGACAATCCGGGCGGCGGCGGGGCTATGGTGACGAACGGGGAAAAATACTACGGCACCATTGGTCTGATAAATCCTGGGATCTATTTGGTTAGGTTGTTCCACTGTTGGTAATGGTTCGCCGATTCAAATGTGGTCTAGAATTAGCGGCGATCAATCACAATATCAATAAAAACAATGATCGATCGCCGCTTGACTTACTCTTTATCTAGTTTCAACACAGCCATGAAAGCTGCTTGTGGCACATCTACAGTACCTAAAGACTTCATCCGTTTCTTGCCTTTAGCCTGTTTTTGCAACAGCTTTTTCTTGCGCGAAATATCGCCGCCGTAGCACTTAGCCAACACATCTTTACGAATGGCCGGAATTTGTTCACTGGCAATGATTTTAGCGCCGATCGTTGCTTGGATTGGTACCTTAAACTGGTGACGAGGAATTAGCTCCTTCAGCTTCTCAGTCATTGCCCGCCCAATGTTATAAGCTTTATCCCGGTGGACAATCATGGCTAAGGCATCTACCGGATCACCATTGATAGCGATATCTAGCTTGACTAAATGGTTTTCCCGATATCCAATCAGGTGATACTCCATACTGGCGTAACCTTTAGTCCGAGACTTCATTTGGTCAAAGAAATCTGTGACCACTTCGGCTAAAGGCAACTCATAAATAAGCGTAGTACGGCCTTTACTCAGGTACTTCATATCCACAAAAACGCCCCGCCGAGTTTGGCAGAGATCCATCAGAGTCCCCACATAGTCTTCGGGGGTGATCATTTCTAGCTTGACGTAAGGTTCTTCGATCGAAGTGCGGTGGTTGTTATCGGGCAAGGTACTGGGGTTATCGATGTAAATTGGTTCCCCGTTAGGAACGTTTACTTTGTAAACCACCGAAGGGGCAGTGGTAATTAGATCTAGGTTGTACTCCCGCTCTAGACGCTCTTGGATAATTTCCATGTGCAGCAGCCCCAAAAAGCCACAGCGGAAGCCAAAGCCCATGGCACTAGAGCTTTCTGGTTCATAGTTTAACGAGGCATCATTGAGCCGCAGCTTGTCCAGGGCTTCTTTCAGGTCGGGGTACTGGTCGGCATCGATCGGAAACAACCCACAAAATACCATCGGCTTAGCTTCGCTGTAGCCACCCAAAGCTTCAGGAGCCGGTCTGTTAACCATGGTGATGGTGTCGCCAACCCGCGCATCGCCGACGGCTTTAATTGATGCTGCAAAATAACCAACTTCCCCAGCATGTAATTCATCTACTTCGACTTGTTGAGGCGATAGAATGCCCAATTCGTCGATAACATATTCTTTGCCGCTGGCCATCAGTCGTACTTTATCACCTCGACTAACGCTACCATCCACCACCCGGAAGTAGACCACCACACCTCGGTAGGTGTCGTAGTAGCTATCAAAAATCAGGGCGCGCAGAGGCTGAGCAACGGTGTCAGCCGGTGGTGGCACTAGTTCAACGATCGCCTCTAAAATCTCCACAATGCCAATGCCGGTTTTAGCTGAGGCCAAAATAGCCCTGGAGCAGTCGATGCCAATGGTTTCTTCTACTTCGGCGCGGACTCGTTCGGGTTCGGCTCCTGGCAAATCTATTTTGTTAAGAACGGGGATGATTTCGAGATTGCTCTCCATTGCCAAATACACGTTGGCCAGGGTTTGGGCTTCTACCCCCTGAGAGGCATCGACAATCAGTAGTGCTCCTTCGCAAGCGACTAAACTGCGAGATACTTCGTAAGAAAAATCCACGTGGCCGGGGGTGTCGATCAGGTTTAGCACATAGAGCTTGCCGTCTTTGGCGGTGTAGTTCATCCGGGCGGCTTGCAGCTTGATGGTGATACCGCGCTCCCGTTCCAAGTCCATGTTGTCGAGGAACTGTTCTTTCATTTCTCGGTTGCTAACTGTGCCAGTATCTTGCAGCAGTCGATCGGCCAGGGTCGATTTACCGTGGTCAATGTGGGCAATAATCGAGAAGTTGCGGATGCGATCGACTGGAGTGTTGGTCATAGGAGCCTTGAAGGTTTGAAGCGCGCAAAGTTTCACTGACTCCATTCTAAGGGAATTCTGGTTATTGAGAGCAAGCGAAAAGCCCAGCGGCAACTTATTATGTAACTGACAAAAATGGGCACCTTGACAAGTCCAATGTAAAATGGGGAGTATGACTCTGTAATGTCATGGTGACGGTATAATTCAATTTAGACATTATAACTTATGCCCTACAGCACTTTTACAGTGGAAGAAGTTAGAGATAAATTCTTTCTGAAAATTCGTTATTCTTCTTTCTTTCCGAGTTTAGAACCGATCACTCCTAGTGACTACTTACATTCGGCTTTATCCAAAAGCATTTTGTATCAAACTAATGGCTCCGAAAAAGCCAGATCTGAGTTTATCATTGCGCCAATTCTCTTGGAATTGAGGGATTTAGCAAAAAACTCAATTAGTGTTTTTTCTGGTGAAGAATTCACAGTTGATCGAGAATTAGGTTTAAGTGGGATATGCGATTTTTTAATTAGCCGGACAACAGATGAGTTGGTAATTGATGCACCTATTATTGCTTTGGTTGAAGCCAAAAAAGGTATCCTAAAAGATGGCTGGGGTCAGTGCATAGCCGAAATGGTTGCTGCGAAAAAACTTAATGAAATCAAAGGCAGGCAAATTGAGCACATATACGGTATCGTAACAAGTGGTTCTCTGTGGCATTTTTTTCAGATGCAAGGAGAGTCGGTTTTACTGGATCCAGTCGAATATTCATTGCTACCAATTGAGAAACTGCTTGCAATCCTGAACTGGATGGTTAGAATTGAATAAAGCTCGCTTTCGTAGTAATCAATACTAGATACTCCTGAAGCCAAAATGCAGGCTTTTCACAACAGCTCTTAAATGAATTAGGTGTTCTTTAGTATTTTTAGGTCGAGCTTTTGTTCACTACTAAGGCGCTCTAGACGATATTCGGCCAGATCGACAAAGCTCATGTTAGCCGCCAAAGTGGGATGGACTTCTAAAATGTTTTTATACATGGCTTGAGCGATCGATCTATACCCCGGATGCCCCTGTGCTGCACTGCGTAGCTCAATAAAATGATAGGCTTCCCGCAAATTTAGCTTAATGCGCCAACGAGTCCGAAAAGCGAAAGGCACTACATACTGAGCCGCCGCCGAGAGGTCTTGCTTGATCAATTTCATAGTTACCGCTGCCCGTTCTAAAGCTCCTTGATAAGCCGCGCCCATGCCTGCTGCCAATATTTCTTCGGGCACTTCAAAACCGTGATCTACCGTATAAGCTTGACGCTCTTGAGTTAGCACCCGATGCCGATGCAGATCGCGGTAAGCACCCAAATCTGCCAAGATATCAAAAGTGTAATAGGTTTCTTCAAATGCGCGGCCAGGGCGATGAAAACGGGACTGTCGATCGCCTGCGTAGGTACTGATAATTTCTTGGAGTTCTGTTGAGGTTAATCGATCGACCACCTGCCGAATCTCTGCTTGACTGAGATTGCTGTGAGGATACAAAATCGCTGTAACTACTTGAGATTCGGCATCGGGATCGAATTCTACTAAAGTCACTAATTCTGTGGGAGTACTTAACTGATTGGCTAAAATTTTTTGAGCTAGTTGCTGACTGTTGTGGGCATTGTCAGCTAAATATTGAGCATATTGTTGACCCCGATCAGACTTAGCCCGTTTCACAAATGAAGGAATCACCATGTCTAATTCCTGCTGAATTCCCTGGCCAATTTCGTTAACTTCGGCATGAACCGAAGCTGCCAGCTTCACCAATAAATATTCAAAAGCGCGACCGTTACCAAAGAAGCCCACATTGGTCAAAGTTGCCATCGGCAACAACCCCCGGAGCAGGTCAAAAGTCTTTGCCCGCGTTGCACTCAAATAAGCCCGCTCCGAGGTCTGGTCATCGCGGGGTGTTTCACTTTGTACCCAGGCTAACAATGGGTCAAATAAATTGGTGTAGGTATCAAATAAATGATCTAAAGTCGCTTCGTACTCAGCACCATGCTGAGAAGCCATGATTGCTGGCTCCCGATAATAGCGATAACGACCATTCACTTTTTTATTAAATGGCACATAGCGGGTCGATTTTTCTAAGGGCGATAGACCCAAGCGGCTATCTTCTAAAATCTTGGCCGCGATATTACTAATTTCTTCGCAGGCTAAATGTGCGCCTCCCAACTCCGCTACCGAATCATCACCATAGCCAATGAGTACCCGATCATAAAAAGCCTCAGCTTTAGATTGGGCAGTTGAACCCGGATTTTGAGGTGCTACTGCCGCCTGAAAAAAATCTACTTCCGGGGCAGTAATAAATTCTTCTAACAACACTCGTCGCAAACTCTTTTCGGTGCGGCTATAGCGAGAAAACAAAGCCCCTTTCAGGACTTCTGGCAAATTACGCAGGGCAAAAATTGGTCGATCGAGGTTAGTAAAAAAAGGTGCTAAAAGCTGGCTTTCGGATTTGGTAAACTCAGTCATGATCAAAATTTGGAGGCGGGGAAGCTTGTAGCCGAGCGACGATTGCCGCATTAGCTGCCGGAATTTCATAATCGTTCAGTTCAGCCACAGTTATCCATCGTACCTCGTCACAGGCCAGGAGTTGCGGCGTGCCACCGAGAAATTGGCAATGGTGAACGATGAGCTGAATATCAAACTCCGGGTAAGAGTGATTGATTATCATCAACTCCTCCCCGACCAAGACTTTTAAACCTAATTCTTCCAGGATTTCCCGCGCAATGCAGTCAGTTACCGATTCTCCCGGCTCCAGTTTACCACCGGGAAATTCCCAAACTCCTGGCAAGGAGCCAGTGGGTAGTCGTCGATCGATCAGCAGCTTCTGATGATCCCAAATAATTCCCACTCCTACTTGCTTCAGCACTATAGCTCTTCGATAGATTTTTCTAAAGCCAGCCGCTGTTCTGCGTTGCGCAGAAAATAACCATTGACCATCGCAGCAGCGATTAAACGACCCAAGTTTTCTCGACTGGTGCTGACCATCATTTCAAATTGGCTGCTCGGCAAGCTACCCAACATCCCCACAATATTGCGTTCCATCACCTGGGAGATTTCTGCCGAAACAGGCTGCGATAACTGACGCATGGTATCAGGAGTCATGGACTGAATATATTGCCACAGACGTTCATCGGTGGTGCCTTCGCCATCAAAGAATTCAGAAACATGATTAGTAATGTTGTCCACAGTGTACCTCTTGGTTGCTATTGTGCCGCTGAGAATAAACGATAGCAGCTTATTAATACCCAAAATCTAA
>JAYUSV010000282.1:0-5688 GCA_043755495.1 Synechococcales cyanobacterium | reverse complement strand
TACCCTTGTTGATGGTTCCTACCACGAAGTAGACTCCAACGAAATGGCCTTTAAGTTTGCCAGCTCGATCGCCATCAAAGATGCCGTACTCAAAGCTGGCCCCGTCTTGCTAGAACCCAGCATGAAGGTGGAAGTAGAAGTACCCGAAGACTACATTGGTAACGTCATTGGTGATCTCAACTCCCGACGCGGTCAGGTAGAAGGCCAAGACTCCAGTCAAGGCATTGCCAAAGTAATGGCCAAGGTGCCCTTAGCAGAAATGTTTGGCTATGCCACAACAATCCGCTCTAACACCCAAGGTCGCGGTGTTTTCTCGATGGAGTTTAGTCACTATGAGGAAGTCCCCCGCAACGTTGCTGAAACTATCGTCGCCAAGAATAAAGGCGTTAGGTAAACAGCTAAATTCAGCCAAAGAGTCTACATAAGGACACTTTGGCTGCTAATATCAACCGAACATAAGGAATTAGTTACATGGCACGCGCTAAATTTGAACGGAATAAACCACACGTCAACATTGGTACCATTGGTCACGTAGATCATGGCAAAACCACCTTGACTGCTGCAATCACTATGTCTCTGGCAGCAAATGGTCAGGCACTGGCTCGCAAGTATGATGAAATCGACGCGGCTCCAGAAGAAAAGGCGCGTGGTATTACCATCAACACCGCCCACGTAGAGTACGAAACTGACGATCGGCACTATGCTCACGTAGACTGTCCTGGACATGCTGACTATGTTAAAAACATGATCACCGGCGCAGCTCAAATGGATGGCGGTATCTTGGTAGTATCGGCTGCTGATGGTCCCATGCCTCAAACTCGGGAACACATCTTGTTAGCAAAGCAAGTAGGTGTACCTAACCTAGTAATCTTTTTGAACAAGAAAGACATGGTTGATGACGATGAGTTGCTAGAACTCGTAGAAATGGAAGTACGCGAGCTACTAACTTCTTACGATTTTGACGGTGACAATATTCCAATCATTGCTGGTTCGGCATTAAAAGCCGTAGAGCAAATGGCCGCTAACCCCAAAACCAAGAAAGGCGAAAACGAGTGGGTAGATAAGATCTACGACTTGATGGCTGCTGTAGATAGCTTTATTCCTACTCCAGAGCGGGAAGTTGATAAACCTTTCTTGATGGCCATTGAGGACGTATTCTCGATTACTGGTCGTGGTACTGTAGCTACCGGCAGAATCGAACGTGGCATTGTGAAGGTTCAAGACGAAGTGGAAATTATTGGCCTGAAAGATGTCCGCAAAACCACCATCACCGGAATCGAAATGTTCAAGAAGTCTCTTGATCAAGGGATGGCGGGCGACAATGCTGGTGTGCTAATGCGCGGTATTCAAAAAACCGATATCGAGCGCGGCATGGTAATTGCTAAGCCCGGTACTATTAAGCCCCACACTTTGTTTGAAGGTGAAGTATATGTACTTACCGACAAAGAAGGTGGTCGTAAGACTCCATTTTTCCCTGGCTATCGCCCCCAGTTCTATGTGCGTACAACTGATGTAACTGGCGACATCAAGGCGTTTACTGCTGATGACGGCTCTGCTGCTGAGATGGTAATGCCTGGAGACCGGGTTAAGATGACCGTAGAACTAATTTGCCCAGTAGCGATCGAGCAGGGCATGCGCTTTGCGATTCGTGAAGGTGGCAGAACCATCGGATCTGGCGTGGTTTCCAAGATTCTTAAGTAGATCAATAGATCAACCCAGACAGGGGTGAGTCCGCTCACCTCTGTCTTTTTCTCTCTTTGTTTATTTCCTGTACCTCAACAACAAAAAATATTATGGCTACTGTCACCCAGCAAAAAATCCGCATCCGTCTTAAAGCTTTCGATCGTCGCCTCTTAGACACCTCCTGCGACAAGATTGTTGAGACTGCCAGCCGTACCGATGCTACTGCTGTAGGTCCTATCCCTTTACCCACCAGACGCAAGATTTTTTGCGTACTAAGATCGCCTCACGTAGACAAAGATTCGCGGGAGCATTTTGAAACCCGCACCCATCGCCGGATCATTGATATATATCAACCTTCTTCTAAGACGATCGATGCCTTAATGAAACTAGACTTACCGGCTGGCGTAGACATTGAAGTGAAGCTGTAATTGCTGTTGAAACGCCCCGAAATCGGGGTGTTTTTTATTGCTGCATATGACGGATTTCAAAAAGAAAAAATATCCTGTAGAATGAATCGCAGTTAATCAATATATGCTCGGCTATCATTAATTCTTTAAAACCATGGAAATTAGTTTGACCTGGCAAGATCCTGTTACCGGCGAAATTCGCACCCCGCTACTCCATACCCCGATCGCCATTGGGCGGGATTTTTCGCAACTTCCCCGCCGAATTGGCGGTAAGCGGGTATCGCGGATTCGGTTAGATGATGGTGAAGTTTCCCGAATCCATGTTTTTTTAGATGAAGAAAATGGCCTGCTGGTAGCGATCGACCACAACAGCAGCAACGGTATTGAAATCAATGGTAACAAACAGTTGCGAGGATATTTGAATCCGGGGGATCAGCTAATGGTGGCCGGTTATGTGATGACCATCACCAATATCGGTGCAGCTACCAACAGCTCTAAAATGCTATTTCAGCCGGTTACTGATGTGGAGGGTTTATCCACCATTCCCAGCTCAGGCCGCAAGTTTCCAGAATTTTCGCGGTAAGGTGCAGGCTGCTAATGCCCAAGACCATTAAGGTATACTGACTGTGGTGGTGGAATGGTGGTGTTCGAGAACTCATGCAAATTAGTTTAACCTGGGAAGATCCAGCTACCGGAGAGCGTCGCAGCCCGGTGCTCAACACCCCGATCGCCATCGGGCGAGAGTTTTCGCAGTTGCCCAGTACCATTGCCGAGCGACGAGTGTCGCGGATTCAACTCAACGATGGGCAGATTTCGCGTTTTCATGTGTTGTTGAATGAAGAAAATGGCCTTTTGCTAGTTACCGATAACCAGAGTAGCAATGGCATCGAAATTAATGGCAGTAAACAGCTCCGAGGATATTTAACAGCAGGTGATCGGCTGACAGTTGGCAGCTATGTTTTGACTGTGTTGGAAGTTGGGGCAGCTTCCAACAGCTCCAAAATTCTGTTTAACCCGGTCACGAATGTCCCTGATCCTTATATCACCAGACCGGGCAATAACAATCAACAAAATGCTTTTTTGCCCCAAATTTTTCAGCAGCAGCAAGTCAGCATTGATGATATCCATGCCACTGGCCTCAAGGTAGAAACAGTAGAGTACGGAACTATTGGCGGAGGGTTTGGCAGTTTTGCCTGGGTCGATTTGCTGCGGATCGCGGGGGTGAAAGCCACAGATATAGCCATCCTCAGCCCCGAAAAATCTGTCCATGGTCGCTATCGCCAGCTTTGCTTGAACGCCCATGTCTCTGATAGAGAGCGCTTACGCTCCCAGTCTGATGCCTGTCCTGATAATATTTGGGGTTTCCCCGGTTACGGATTGCGCGAGGCTTTGCGTAAGCTGGGACGGGGACAGTTTTTGCCCGGTCTGCAAATTTTGTGGCAGCTCTTAGCGGAGCCGTTGTTAGAAAATTCCTATGGCCCGGTAGATGAACAGGTGTTGCAGGCGGTCGATCGAGAGGCTGCCCGGATTGGCTGGCAAAAAATGTTGCGCTATGCCATGGTGCAAACCATTCGCCAGACTACTGACGGTCGCTATGCTTTGCTGTATAACCAGGGTGATAGATATGCCATTTTGGTGACTCGCTACTTGCATTTAGCCACTGGTTATCCTGCCGTAGAGTTTCTGCCCGATCTACAAGACTATCGCCAGCGCACCAAGGATTTTCAGTTAGTAGTCAACGCTTACGAACCTCATGATCATATCTATGAGCAGTTGGGCAACAGAGGCGGTACGGTGCTGTTACGTGGGTCTGGTACCATTGCCTGTCGGGTATTACAACGTATTTATCGAGTCCGTCGCAATCATCCGCAGCAGCAAATTAAGGTGATCCATCTTTGGCCCCAGGCTGTTGATGGCGATTGGAGTAATGGGGTGGCTCAGCGATCGGTAAATTTGAATTACCAAATCCAGGCTTTGGAGTGGCCAAAAGCCTGCTGGGGGGGAGAATACAAGATGCGTTTAGCAGCGGCCACGACCGAGCAGCAACAGCAGTTTTACCTAGGCTGGGAAGGAGCTACTATTCCCCAACGACGAGATTGGCAAAAAATGCTGGTAGGGGGAATCAGTAAAGGCTGGTATCAGCAGATCATTGGTCAGGTGCAAGTCGTGACTCCCCAGCCGCCCAGATTAGCAGTGGTGCTTCAGGGCGAACCCAACCCGGTTGCGGCTGATTATATTATTGATGCTACTGGCTTGGCGGGTTCGGTGATGGATAGTCAGCTATTGGCAGATCTAGTGCAGCAATATCAGGTGGCGCTAAGTCTGCGTGGTCAGTTTAAGGTGGGTGAAGACTTTGCGATCGAACAACTAAACAATGGCAGCAGCGGTAGAGTATACGGTTCTGGGATCACCACTGCGGGGAATGGCTATGCTCCGGTGGATAGTTTTTTGGGGTTGCAATATGCGGCTCTGGCGGCGGTGTGTGACTTGACCGATCGGGGTGCCATCGGACTAAAAAAATTAACTGGATTGAAATCTGCGGCTCAGTGGTGGCGTTGGATGGCCAATAAGCCGCCTGATTAAATTAAAGCTGCTGGCGTACTCATATCAGAACTATTTGCCTCTGGCGAATCAAACAGCACTGTGGTCATATACCGCTCTGCCCACTCATTACCAAAAGCCTTCTCTAGCACCCGGCGAGTCTTATCGTTTTGCTGCTGTTTGTCGCAGTAATAATCTTGCGCGGCCACAATCTCGGCTTTTTCTTGGGGAGTTACGGGCTGAGCTGCTACCGCTAACTGACAATGCACGGTCAAAAATCCCGTGACCCGCTCCAAAAACCAGGCTTCTTCTTGGGGATTACCTGGGCGGACAAAAAAGCAGAAATCCGAAAAAATATCGGCCCAGTCTGGTAAATCGCGCGGTTGACTGAATTCTCGCTGAGGTAAAGCCGCCAATGCCTGACTGTAGGTAGCTGGGAGTACTCGCTGCTCGTTGAGCGGTGAGAGATCGGCGATCGCTGCACTAATGCCATTTTTACCGCCCACAATATCTGACCCAAACATCGGTAGGGCGTATTCTGGGCGCGGAAACATCACACAGTGCAAAATGTCTAAATTGCTGCCTACCTGAGCCAGCTCTAAGTGCAGCTTGCGAAACTGGGGAGTCTGATAGCAGCGATTTTCAATAATTAGTTTCTCGCCCTCTAGTTTGCCTTCCACATAGCCCAAATCTGCTGGCAAATAATATGGAGACAGATCTAAATACTTAGCCCACACCTGTTCGATCGCATCGGCGAGCTGGCGAATTAGGAGCTGTTGACGGTGGCGAATAGATTCAGGGTTTGGGTCGGTCATTGGTGGCGCAGACGATGAGTGGGCGGGCTGATAGTAAATCTAACGAAACACAAGTATACAAAAAGTTGTGTGGAATCAGTATCTAGACTCCACACAACTTTACCATTCGGCGTTGAAGTTAATACAACTGTTCTTCTTGGTGCGTTTCGATTGTACAGTCAGACTTAGGATAAGCCACACAGGTCAATACGAAACCAGCTTCAATTTGATCGTCGTCTAAGAAAGACTGATCAGATTGGTCA
>JAYUSV010000281.1:0-19294 GCA_043755495.1 Synechococcales cyanobacterium | reverse complement strand
CCAAGATTAGGTAGTTTGCCGTTGCCAAATATTAACGCGCCCAAGATTGCTAAGCCAAAAGCCAGCCGATACCAGACAAATACCCAGGTGCTTTGTTTTTTCAGAAACTTCATTAACCAGGCAATCGAAAGGTAAGAAAAAACAAAGGTGGCAATAATGCCCACGATCATCGGCAGAATCATTGCTTTGTCTTGTAAGACATCTTTGGTCTGCACCAAAGTCACCAGAGTTAAGGTGGGCAAACCCAGCAAAAAAGAAAATCGCGCCGCAGTATCCCGCTTTAATCCTAAAAATAGAGATGCCGTAATGGTAGAACCAGACCGGGAAACCCCGGGCAAGATCGCTAAAGCCTGCGCCAGACCTACCAACACCCCATCCATAATGTTGAGTTTATGAAAGTCGCGTGTTCTTTTACCTGTCTGCTCAGCCCCACCCAATAGCAAGGCCATAATAATAGACATCACTCCAATACCCAAAGGGCTTTCCAGTGGGACTTTACTCATTTTCACTGCCAGACCAATCAATAGCGCTGGCAAAGTGCCAATGGCGATGCCCACCAAAATCTTCCATTCTTCCCTGCGCCAGTCTTTAGTCTGCAATGCTTGCCAAGAACCCTTCATAACTTGCACAATATCTTTCCATAAGTACACAAACACGGCACCTACACTGCCAAGCTGAATTCCATCGATCGCCGCTTTGCTCCAACCAGCATGAGGCACACATCCTTTGATTGCATCGGCACCACAGGTCACTTCTTCCCAACCCAGCACGTCGCGAAAAATAATCAAGTGTGCTGTACTGCTAATCGGCAGAAACTCAGTGATACCTTGGACTAAGCCTAGGATAATCGCCTGTAAATATTCCATATCAACCTCACATTATCGCCATCTAGCATACAGGAAAATCCGGACTCTCTATACTCCCGGCTAGTGCCTAGCCTCCAGAGATTTTTGTGATATCTTAAAAGAATAATTAAAATTCAGTAAATAAACTTAACAAACTATTTTGTTAAATAACACTTTTAACCCCAATCCGGCAAAGGGCTGGTTGGTGGCAGTTGGCGAAAGTCATTGGCAAGTATTTTGCGGCGCAGCAGCGTTAGTATCAGTACCAGTATTTATCGAAGCTCCTTTAGTAAGACAGATGCCCGGTGTATGTTTGGCGCTCACTATGTTGTGGGTAGCACTCAGCTATTTTTTGTATCAGCGTCCCCAAACTAAACTGTGGGGTGACTTGCTCTTTGGCTTTAGCTGGAGCTGGTTTGCCGGAGCAATCTACTGGGGATGGTGGCGTTGGTTACCGGCTGTCCATTTGCCCGTAGAGTCGATCGGGCTGCCGGTAGTGCTCTGGCTCTGCTGGCAGGGTAAAGGAAAAGTTGGTAACCTGTTCTATTTAGGGTCATTATTGGGTACTGCTGCTACTGATGCATATATATATGCAGTTGATTTGGTACAGTATTGGCAGCAGGTGATGGTAGCCGAACCTGATTTGGTTGCGCCCTTGCTACAAGCAGCAATTAGCCAAGTTCAAACCCCCCGAGGCACAGCTTGGGCTGTACTGTTAGTGAGTTTGCTATTAAGCTTGGGCATAATCTGTTTAAGTCAGAAGAAAGATCATTGGTATGCTTTCAGCGGTGCAGTACTAACTACTATCTTTGTGGATAGCTTATTTTTAGTCGTTGCCACTGTTACACAGTCTATGTAGGTATGTAGTTTTTTCTGAAGATCTATCTATTCTATTTTGACTCTTTCTGTCCCAACTTCTATAAGTTATCTAGTTCCCCTCGCCTCCTCTGTTGTGAATCAAGGACCCTCTGCCTACTTAGTGCTGCAATCCGATTCTGGCACCCGCCGCTTTGCCCTCGTGGAAGGCAAGTGCTGGACGGTTGGTAGGGGTGAAGAAAGTAATATTGTGATCAAAGATCGCTGTATTTCGCGCAATCATGCCATGCTCCAAAGCACCGAAAGTGGTTATTACCTAATTGATATGGGGAGTAGCAATGGTACTTTTGTGAATGGGCGCAGAGTGAGCGTGCCGTTGATTATTCACGATGGTGATACGGTCACTTTTGGTCAGACTGAGCTGAAATTTTTCCGGCCTCGGATCGAGGAAGCCTCGATTAACAGCGGTGATGAAATTACCATAGATGGCACTGTTACTTCCATTTTGCATGTGCGCAAGTTGATGTCGGTGATGGTCGTCGATATGCGCAACTATACAGTGCTGGCCAGACAAACCGATGAAAATTTGCTTTCGGAAGTGATGACCACTTGGTTCCGGAACGCCGGACATATTATTCGCCGTTATGGTAGCTGGGTAGATAAGTATATTGGTGATGCGGTGATGGCGCTATGGTTCCATAATTCTGAAACGGTGACCAAGCAAGAAATGATGGGTATTTTACACGCTCTGAATGACATCGATCGAATGACCAAAGCCCTGAGCAAACGCTATCCGTTGCCTTTTGAGCTACGAGTAGGTGCCGGAATAAATACGGGCTATGGGATGGTGGGCAACGCCGGAAGTAGCAGTCAGCCTGACTATACGGCTTTGGGCGATACGGTAAACTCAGCTTTTCGGTTAGAAAGCATTACCAAAGAAATTGGGGCAGAAATCGCGATCGGCACAGAAACTTATCAGTATGTGCTGCCATTAATTGGTGATAATAAGGTGTTCAAACAATGTTCGGTGCAGCTTAAAGGCTATGAACAGCCTGCGATTACTTATGCCACTAAGTTCAGTGCCCTCAATACGTTTTTGAGTTTGGCGGGAGACAAGCCCCAACCCAAGATCAAAAAAACTGCACCGGTTACAGCTCAGATGAAATCGATGGATCATGGCATACCGAGAAGCAATATTTAAAGCAATTTTAAAGCTGCGGGCAAAATTCGATGTTCTTGGATCTGAATGCGAGCGTGCAGAGATGCTGCTGTGTCGTCGGGTAATACTGGTACTGCTGCTTGAATTAGAATGGGGCCGCTGTCTACTTCTGGACGAACGAGATGAACGGTGCAGCCACTGATTTTGACTTTGGCGGCTAAGGCTTGTTCGATCGCTTTAATTCCTGGAAAACTGGGCAGTAAACTGGGATGAATATTGATAATTCGATCGGGGAAAGCATTAATCAAAACCGTTGTTACCACCCGCATCCAGCCAGCCATCACCACGCAGTTTACTTGATGCTCTTGCATGGTTTGGACGATCATCGCATCCAAAGCACTGCGTTCTACTCCGCGATGATCATGAAAAACCGTAGGAATCTGATACTGTTCGGCGTATTCCAAGGCTTTAATGTGGGGATTGTTGTAGATTAACACGGCAACTTTGGCCTGTAATTGACCGTTAGCAATCGCTTCAGCCACTGCGGCAAAGTTACTACCACTTCCTGATGCCATAATCCCTATTCGTAAGCCACTGGATCGATCTGGGGCAATGGGTAAACTTGGGGCAACTAAACAATCCATGACAATCTCCAAACAGGTGCGAGGCATTATATCAGTTCTGGTGATCTTGCCGAATCGATCTGTAGCGGTCTTTTTCAACGGAATCTACTACCATGGATGCAAATCATTTTCTGGTTCTATGTTGATCTCTCCCACCCCACTAAAATTTTTGCTCGCGCTGGCTATTTGCTGGCAGCTTGCCTTGGCTCCAGGATTTGCCGTAATCCAATCAAAATTCTATAGCTACCGCCAGCCCAGCTTCGATGGTACCGGCAAAGTCTATATGGGGAGAGAGATTGCCCAAGTAATGGGATACACCGGTGCAGAGTGGTTAGAAAGAACCGATCGAGCAAGCGAAGAACAGCCCGAGAAAATGGTGGCAGCATTGGAATTAAACCCCACAGATACTGTGGCCGATGTGGGTGCTGGCAGCGGCTATATTTCACAGCTTTTGGCACAGCAAGTGCCCCAGGGTCAGGTGCTGTCGATCGATCTTCAGCCAGAAATGATTGATTTGCTGCAAAAACGGGTCGATCGAGCCAAAATCACCAACATTAAGCCGCAGTTAGCTACCAATGATCAAAATCCTGGCTTGCTCTCTAACAGCATTGATCTGGCCTTGATGGTTGATGCCTATCACGAGTTTAACTATCCCCAAGAGGTGATGACCAATATTGTGGCAGCGCTAAAGCCAGGTGGAAGGGTGGTTTTAACTGAGTATCGCGGCGAAGATCCACTGGTGTTTATCAAGCCCCATCATAAAACCACCCAAAAACAGCTTCGCCGAGAACTAGCTGCCGTGGGTCTTACCTGGCAAAAAACCGAAAATCTTTTGCCTCAGCAGCATTTGCTGTTTTTCACCAAGACTCCAATTGCGGCTTAAATTGCCAGAGCAATTAGCACGGTGTCTGGAAAATGTGTTATTTGTTGATACAGACCTCCCCCGATTTTGCCCATGACTGTTACTGAATCTAGTAATTTACCTGCGATCGCCGAAATAGATCGCCAGCTTTCTAACCGCCATATTGATCTCGATCCTGGTGGGTATTTTATTATTTACGTTGATGCTGCTGCTCAAACTATTTGTGCCAAACACTTTGGCAACGTGATTGACGATCGAGGCTTAGCCGTAGATCCCCAAACAGGCAAGGTTATTCCGGCCAAGGGCAAAGTCGATCGGCAGTTGGAGCAATTATTTAGTGGTCGCACTGCTAAAGAACTCTGTGTGGCTATTTTTGAACAAGAGGCTTGCCCGGTCACAATGTTCGATCATGCGGCCTATTTAGGACGTGAGTTTCAAAGAGCCGAAGCTTGTCTGGTGAATAGTATTGACTATGTTCAAGATTGATGGTTTTGATTAATATTACTAGCTAACAAAAATCAATCTATTTCCAAACCGCAAAAACTCCTTGCAACTGTAGCCACCGAGAAATTTTTGGCCAGAGAGCAGGTTGCTTGCGAATTTCTTGCCACATCTCAGTTAAGATCAGTTGATTGTTGCTAGAGGCACCGCCACTACGGAAAATTGAGAGTGGTACTGAAGATAGTCTAACTGATTCAGTATTGAACTTTTCAATCAACATCACCGTATCCGAAAAAATTCGATATTCTTCACTAAAAATACTAGTAGTATTAATTCTGTTAATAAAGCCGGGATGCACCATCGCAGTGTGGGAAATTTGGAGAAAACGATCTTGATAAGTGACGTGTTCTGCCAAACTATTTTTAGTCATGGCGATCGGCTCTCTAGCCATTCGCCCATTTTGCAGATTTACTTTGAGGATGCTGCGCATGTGATTATCCTCAAAGTGGGCACGATGCAAGAAATCTAGACCCTTCGGTTCAAATAACAAATCATCGGCATTTAAGTGTAAAACATGGCTGCCAGTAGCTAGCTTGGTGCCTTTGTTCATGGCATTGTAAATGCCATTATCTGGCTCACTGATCCAATAATCAATGTAGTCATTGTATTTGGCAATAATTTCTAAAGTTCGATCGGTAGAACCACCATCGATAATGATGTACTCTAAGTATTCATAAGATTGGTTAATTACCGATTGGATAGTCTGTTCTAAATATTCTTCGCCGTTATAAACTACCGTAACGATCGACAGTAATGGCCGTGTCGGATCAGTATCTTTAAATAAGCCCTTAGTCCGCAAACCGCCTTGTGGCACATTGGGCACAGTTAAGCTTACGTCACAAAAATCTCGCTGAAGCTCTGGGACTCGATCGGTTAACTTGGCCGTAGTGGCATAGCCCTGAGAGATTTCAGCTTGGGGTGGAATCACAAAAGGATGAGGCTCTTGGGTATAGCAATGAGTAAGACTAGTCCAGTTGCGCCCAATCAAGAAATGCGTTGGTAATACTTCTAAGCCTTGCTTGAGCATCTTGATGCCGGGATCACAGAGATAAATAATCAGCTTGTGGTGTTCTTGATTGCGATTAGCCAACAGCATCTGTTCTGTCCAGCCAAAATCCCACAGATTTTGGTGAAAAATCGTCTCTTGTGCTGCCCAGCGCACATCAATATCATAAATAATTCTATTTTTGGTTTTGCCCACCAAGGCACAAACCCCGACCCAACCACGCATGGTCAAATCAGGATGTGGTTCGATCGACAAGATTTGCTCTAGCTGAATCGCCGAACTCAAATTGTTAACGAAGGCCAGTAGCAGGGTGGTGTTTTCCATTTACTCCAGCAGGATTTTTTCATAAACATTGACGGTATCGCGCAGCATCCCGGCTAAAGCAAACTTTTCTTGATATCGCTCATAACCCTTTTGGCCATAAGCAGCTAACAATTGAGGGTCAATTAGTAGCCGATCGATACTATTGGCCAAAGCCGCTGGTTCACCTGGTGGTACGATAAAGCCGGTCAAACCATGGACGACCTGTTCAGGGATGCCCCCTACGTTAGTCCCGACAATCGGTTTGCTAAGAGACATTGCTTCGGCGCAGACCAAGCCAAATGGCTCTTGTAGAGATGGCAGGATAAAAATTTGCATCAAATATAATAAACTTTGCAAGTCGGCCACATATCCAGTAAATACTACATGTTTAGCAAGCCCCAGCTCTAAAACAAGTTGACGTAATTCAGTTTCTAGCTCGCCTTCTCCCGCAATTATTAGTTTAATCTCAGGATACCGATCGATCAACTGTGCTACAGCCAAAATCAGATACCTTAGTCCTTTAGCTTCACTGAGTCGTGCTGCCGTGCCAATAGTAATTTGCTGCGCCGAATTCAGGGCGTACTGCTCTGTAAGCTGGGCAATGCGAGCCATATCTGGCTGGGTTTCGGCTACGCCATTGTAGATCAAAGTGGTTTTATTTACCTTGAGGTGATGCTCTCCTAGTAGCTCTAATTCTGACTGAGAAACGGCGATGACTTGGCTGGCAAACCAATTGCAAAAAACTGCGGCTAGTCGGTAGCTCACTGTACTTTGGCGGCCATGGTAGCCATGCACCGTAAAGATCACCGGTATGCTTGGTAAAAAAAGTTTCACCAATAAAATTAATTCATGAGCACCATGAACATGAATAATATCGATCGACTTCTGATGTTGAATAGCCAATAAAGACTGGCGGAACTGCCATAGACCACCCAACAAATTTTGTTCTAAGCGAGAAAATTCATAATATTTAAACCCAGCTTCACGGAAGGGCTTTGCTCCTAAACCATCAGGAGCCAACAACGAAATATGGTATCGCTGTCGTAAGTTATTCATTAAACTAAAAGCCTGCTTCTCAGTTCCACCAAGATTCATGTAAGGCAAAATGTATAAGATGTGCTTCATGGTGGGACGGTCTTCCAAGATTGAAAATTCCGTGAGGGTAGGTGTTCAGCAGAAATTTATAGACAGGCCGCTTACTCCAGAACTACACCAAAAAAAAGCAGGTCGCCAACCGAGATTCTACAGCAAAAAGCTAGGAAGAATCACAGATCAACGACATCGTCATTATGGCAGTTGGCCTAGGGTTAATCGGTACTGTGTGGCGCCAGATTATGCCGCACTGGTAAATACTCTGATTTGCTTGATCGCTCGAATACAAGCAGGACAATCACAGCCAAATTTCTTCGCTGCGGCATCGCTTTCTTCGTCAGTGAAGACAATTCCAGCCTCAAAATTTGCGCCGATCTCCATTGCTTTTCGGACTAGCCTGGTATCGGCTTGAGCTACGCAAAAGCTTCTACCATGTGAGCCAAGACAAAAGGAGCTTTTGCCATTGTTGGATGGAGCCGACGAATTAGGCTGGGCAGCTTGAGCCGCAGAGTGCATAACCAGTGGCAAGACTGCACTTACGACTGTTGGCATTGTCAGTAATGTCAAAAACAGCTTTTTCATAGTCGAGGATTAATTTTCTAAATGAACATTGAGTGAAGCCACACAGCCACGTATCAGGAAAACTTTATATAGATTATAGAGGCAAACGCCAATCTCCCTCCGTTCACCATGCCCCCAGCCCGAGAGAATCTAACAGTTATTGGTGAATAGATTTCAATATGCAATGGATAGTTTGCCTGGTATCAATTGATCGGGCATTTGTAAAGAATATTTAACTTGTACTTGACAAATTTCAAAATTTATTCCAGCTTGAATAAGCAATCCTCCTTTAATATCGCCTTTATGACCATCCTTGTCATTGTTGAGTCGCCGACTAAAGCCCGCACCATCAGTAAGTTTCTACCTAGTGGCTATCAAGTCGTGGCTTCAATGGGGCATGTGCGCGATTTGCCTTCTTCTGCCGACGAGATTCCCGCAGAGTTCAAGAAAGAAAAATGGTCAAACCTAGGGATCAATGTGGCGCAAGACTTTGAGCCGCTATACGTAATTCCCAAAGACAAGAAAAAGATTGTCCAAGAGCTCAAGACTGCCCTGAAGACCGCCGATGAATTGATTCTGGCCACGGACGAAGACCGTGAAGGAGAAAGCATTAGCTGGCATTTGTTACAGCTACTCAAGCCTCGGGTGCCCGCCAAGCGGATGGTTTTTCACGAAATTACCAAAGAGGCCATCAAAAAAGCTCTGAGCAACTGCCGCGAAATTGATGAAGATGTCGTACATGCCCAAGAAACTAGAAGGATTCTCGATCGATTAGTCGGCTACACAGTCTCACCGCTACTCTGGAAAAAAGTCTCTTTCGGCCTCTCGGCGGGTCGAGTTCAATCGGTCGCCGTACGGCTAGTGGTGAACAAAGAACGTCAACGCCGCGCCTTCCGCACTGCGGAATATTGGGATCTGAAAGCGATTTTACAGCAGGTTAAAACCGACTTTGAGGCCAAATTAATGACCCTCGATGGCGTAAAAGTGGCTACTGGTGCCGACTTTGATCCTAATACTGGTCAGCTTTTAGCGGGCAAAAAAGTAGCTTTGCTAGATGGCACTGCTGCTGAACAGCTTAAAAATGATTTGGAGGGCAAACCCTGGACAGTGGCAAATCTCGAAGAAAAGCCCGTCACTCGTAAGCCCTCACCACCATTTACTACCTCCACCATGCAGCAAGAGGCTAACCGCAAGCTGCGACTCTCGGCCAGAGATACCATGCGCACTGCCCAGAAGCTCTATGAGCAGGGCTATATTACCTACATGCGTACAGATTCGGTGAACCTTTCTACCGAAGCGATCGAGGCTGCCAGAAGTTGCGTGGAGCAAATGTATGGTGCCGAATATCTCAGCCCCCAACCCCGCCAATACACCACCAAGTCTAAAGGCGCACAAGAAGCCCACGAAGCGATTAGACCAGCGGGGAGCACTTTTCAAACTCCTAAGCAGACAGGTTTAAAAGAACGGGAGCTAGCTCTGTACGACATGATCTGGAAGCGGACAGTGGCTTGCCAAATGGCCGATGCCCGTCAAACCCAGGTGATTGTAGATATTCAGGTAGAAAAAGCCGGTTTTCGCTCTAGTGGCAAACGCATTGATTTTCCTGGCTATCTCAGAGCTTATGTAGAAGGCTCCGATGATCCAGATGCGGCGATCGAAGACCAAGAAGTAATTTTGCCCGCTTTGAAAAAAGGTGATAAACCCACCTGCAAAAAACTGGACGCGATCGATCACCAAACTCAGCCACCGGCTAGATACACCGAGGCATCTTTGGTGAAAACCCTAGAAAGCGAGGGCATTGGGCGGCCTAGTACTTATGCCAGCATTATTGGCACGATCATCGATCGGGGTTATGTGATGCAGCAGAGCAATGCTTTGGTGCCAACTTTTACGGCTTTTGCGGTGACGGCATTACTAGAAAACCATTTTCATGAATTGGTTGATGTGGGCTTTACGGCTCGGATGGAACAGACTCTGGATGATATTTCGACCGGTGGTACTGCTTGGCTACCTTACTTACAAAAATTCTATTTGGGTGAGGATGGTCTAGAAACTCAGGTAAAAGCCAAAGAAACTCAAATCGATGCGGCCACGGCGCGGACGATCGAGCTAGAAAACTTAGATGTGAAGATCAAAATCGGCAAGTTTGGTGCCTATATTGAATCTGAGCAGGGCAATGCTTCGATTCCTACAGATCTAACTCCCGCAGACTTAGCTCCAGAAACGATCGAACTACTGCTGAAACAAAAAAGTGGTGAGATGGATGTGCTGGGCTATCACCCAGAAACCGGTGAGCCGATCTATGCCAAGCTCGGTCCTTACGGCCCTTATGTACAGCTTGGAGTTAAAGCCGAGGAAGGCAAAAAACCGAAGCAGAGTTCTTTGCCCAAGGGGGTGAAGATGGAGGATGTGACCGTAGAATTGGCCGTTGGTCTGTTGGCTTTGCCGCGCAAGTTGGGTGAGCATCCCGAGACTGGTGGTAAACTGCAAGCTGCGCTCGGTCGCTTTGGCCCTTACATTTTGCATGACCAGGGTAAAGATGGTAAAGAATATCGATCGCTCAAGGCTACTGACGATGTGTTGACGGTGACTTTTGAGCGGGCGGTGGCGCTGCTAGCTGAACCTAAGGCTACCAGAGGTGGCCGCAAAACCAAGGAGCCGCTGCGCAAGCTGGGGGTGCATCCCACAGATAATGAACCGATCAATATTTTTGAAGGGCCTTATGGTAACTACATTAATCATGGCAAGGTGAATGTGAGTATTCCAGAAGGCGAAACCCTGGAGGATATTACCTTAGAAACTGCTGTGACTCTGTTGGCGGCCAAACAACCTGCTAAGAAGGGTAGGGGGTCTAAGGCTGCGGCGAAGACTACTGGGACTAAAAAAGCAGCAGCTAAAAAAACTCCAGCAAAGAAAGCGGCAGCCAAAAAGACTACGACTAAAAAGATTGCCGCTGAGACTCCTGCTAGTTAGAGCTATTCCAGTAGCTGATGATTGGTCGAAATGAATGATTTTGGTTTCACTTTGTGCTGTTTTCTGGAATTGTTCGATCGGCCTCTGTATTGAAGGTTGAATGGATTAACTGGGGAGGAATACTAGGCCGTGGCATTTCGCTCTCAAAGATTCGATTCAAACATCCTTTTTGATTACAAAGCCAAATATAGTTATGAAAACTCTGCGTGTTTTACTCGTAGCTTCTGTTGTCACTGCTTCTAGTTTGTTGGGTTCGATCGCCGCTAATGCCTGTGGTGATGAGGCCAGTACTTACAAAGGTGGCGGTTATACCGTTTTGATCGGCCAAGAAGGCAGCTACTACGGCTGCAACTCCAAAAATCAGTGCCTAGAAATTGCTCAGAATGCTTCGGCCACCCAAGGTCAGTATATTTGGGAAAACAAAGGTACAACCTACAGCATGACTCCTATTAAGACTCAAGAAGGTGTCTATCGGCTCAAGGTAATTGATGCCAGAAACCGGGTGCTAGTGAGTAGAATTATGAAACCTGTAGTCCAATAATTTAATAAGAGGGCGGCTAGGTAATACCTAGCCGCCCTCTTATTGCCGAAAAATTTTCAACCTGCTAACAAATACAAAGTCAATAATGATCCGCCGTTCCATAAACTATGAACTAACATGGAAGCCAACAAATTGCCAGTCCGATAATAGATATAGGCTAAAATGCTACCCAAAACTGCCAGGGGTAAAATTTCAGAAACACTAAGATGAGCCACAGCAAAGATTACACCACTCAGACCGATCGATTGCCATACCGAAAAATAGCGGGTGAGAGAAGGAAACAAAAATCCCCGAAACAGATATTCTTCAAACAAAGGAGCGGCAATGGCAGCAGTGAGCATAAAGATGAAAAAAGCCCAGCTATCGTTATTTTCTAATAGTAAAGATAGCAGCGGATTGCTGCCACCCTTACCCTGCCAGATTTTGTCATTGACCACCGAAACCAACAGTACGATCGGCGTAGCCACCAAATAGCCGCCAATGCCCCACCATACCCAGTTTTTGCCCTGAAAACTGAACCATGCTTGACCGATCGGCTGATAAGAAGCGATCGATAGGCGTAAGAAAGTAATCATGGCGATCGCTAGCACTCCATAGCTCACTAAAATAAAAGCGGCATTTTCTAACAACGTGGCATGTTGACGATTCCAGCCACTGGTTTTAATCACAATGCTAAAAAACTGCGGAATCAATAGTTGACCAATTACAAAAAAGCCCAACATTACTTGCCAAATGATTTCCCAATTCCAAGGTACAGAAGGTAAGTGTGGTTCATTGGTGATTACTTGACCCATCACGTTAGTCTGGAGCATTACCAAGCCTTCAGTGCGAGGTGGATTTGAATTACCCCGTCGTTGCCAGAGTTTGCTGATGCCCCACCACAGACCCAAACCAATTCCCAAGATGACACAACCACCGCGAATAATGCCCATGGTTGCTAGGCGATAAACCGAGGTAGTCGCAGCGCTAATTTGCTGCGATTCTAGTGTTTGGAGCTTGGCAGTGTCGACTTGTTTGGTATAGAGCTGTTTGAGTGATTGATATTTAAACCAGCCCTGCAAGTTTTTGATAATAATACTTTCAGCTTTAGCTGGGACTGGTTTTTCTGCTGTCCAAAGTTGGTTAAGCACTTCGGCAGTGGTGGCGATCTCAGACCCTGGGATATCGCGCTCAATTTGTTGCCAAAGCTGCTGAGCAGCGATCGGCTGTTTTTGGACGGCCTGAATTAATCCTAAATCTAGGTTGATTTCTTGCAGATTTTGGTTAGCTTTTTGGAATGCACCAGATTCTGGGGTGGGCTTGGCTAGAGTGGTAGTCGCCAGAGACAGCTTTTTTTGCAGTTCATCAGTAGCATCTCGGGCAGTCGTGCGAGCTTCTTGATATTGGGTTTTGGCGAGGTTTAGAGCTTCTTTACCAATTAATGCATCGTAGAGTGCGGGGGGAATATTGGGATCTGCGGCTAAGGTAGATCCCTGGAGCATAATATTGGTCTGATATAGGTTCAATTTTCCGGCTACTTGCGGTTCGTTCCAGCTTGCCAGTAAGGCCGAAGAAATAAATAGACCGACAATCGCAGATAAGACTGTGAGTACGATCCGTCGTACTGTCCAACCTATTTTTTCACTTTGCATAATCCACCACCATTAGCCAACCACCCCATTATTCCATGGGATTGACTTACCGCTTGCTGATTACAAGATATCTTTTGTTGGAGCATCTTGGTTTTCATGGAAAGAAGGCAGATTGTCTTGATTCTTTTGTCTTGATCATTATTTTTTTGGAGGCTTGCCTTGCAGCATCGCTGACAATAAAGCCTGTGATTCGGCATCGAGGGCATTAAAGGCCGAGCTACTACTTCTTTTACGTGTCCTTCTGGTAGTTTCTGGAGTTTGGCCATTCACCGTCGCTGATGGCAGAGTTGGTAATTTGGCATCTGGGGTTTTGCCTAATTGGTGATCAGCTTTTTGGGGCTGATCTTGGACAAGTTTGGCAGTCTGACTATTCACGGTTGTCGCTAAAACAGTTGGAAGCTTGGCCTTGAATTGGTTCTGGTTTTTTTTCGGCTTCTTTAGACCAATTGCTGGAGTACCGCCATGCACCATCGCCGACAGCATCGCTTGAGATTCGGCATTGAGGGAATTAAACAATCTGCCGGTGCCATTGCCTTTGGGCTGTTTCTTTTTGCCAAAGGCCGCATCCCGAGATTTGCGAGAGCTAGATTCGATATTGTTGACTAACTGTAAAGCAGAGATCCATTCGGCTCCGTAGCCGCCAACGGTGAGCTGCTGTGCTCGATCGGAAGTCGCCACCAAAACGCGGGTTTTTAGGCGGGTATCAGTGCGATGACCAGCACAAAATTTTTCAATATAAGTATCGGCGGTTTCTTTATATTCGGTGTAATAAGTGGAGACGTTGGGAGTCAATATTTCGCTGACAGCCGGGGTATCCCGGTTATGAGCATCAAATACCACAGTGGTAAAGTAGCCTTCAAAGGAGCTGAAGTTAATAAGCTGTTCAATGAGTCTGTTGCGAGCAACTTCCAACTCTTCGCCGCTGGTCTGTTGCAGCGGAGTCTCTTCGTTGGGGTATAGATCTTTCCAGGCACCGATGACGTTGTAGCCGTCAACGAGCAATATGACTTCTTGCCGTTTAGGTGCCATAACTTAAAGGATGCGAAGCATTGATGTGGGAGTTAGCTTCTATATTAAGATTTTCTGCGAACTTCCGCGAATAGATCTTGAACTAAGTTGAGGTCTTTGATGCCGGGACTGACTTCTACGCCGCTAGAAAGATCAATGCCCTGGGGACGAAGCTGGCTGAGAGCGATCAAAATATTCTCAGGGTTCAGCCCCCCAGCCAGGAACCAGGGGATAACGGGCTGGAAGTCTAGCAAGGATTGCCAGTCTAGGGTGTGGCCGGTGCCTCCTAGGGCTTGGGGATGATAGGCATCGAGGAGTAGGGTATCGACGATTGGACTGTAGGTTTGGACGGTGTGGAGATCTTGGGTGGTGCGTACTCGCCAAGCTTTAATGATCTCTCGATCAGGCAATTGCTGCCGCAGCTCCTGGCAGTATGCTAAGGATTCTTGACCGTGTAATTGGATTGAACCGAATCCTGCGGCTTTAGTGATGCTTACCAAAGTTTCTAGATCTTCATCAGCGAAGACTCCAATGCAATTTACTTGGCGTTGTAGCTCGGGCACCAAAGTTTGCAGATTTGCTGGGGAGACATAGCGCGGGGATGCAGCTACGCAGATAAAGCCGAGATCAGTTGCTCCTTGGTTGGCGATCAATCGGCCTTGTGCTAATTGAGTAATCCCACAAATTTTGATGCGCAGCATAGTTTTAATTAAGACTTTGGACAACTTTTAGACTTCAATCCCAGAAATACCGGTTTTCCGTTGCACTCAACTACTGTAGTTAAAGCTTGCGGAGCATTTTCCAACTCACCAGTACCCTTTATAAATTGGACTTTATCTGGTTCTGGAGTCGAGAAGCCTGGAGCAGAAATCAGTTCTCGTAAAGTATCTCGATTTAATTTTCTTTGCTGACTTTGCTGCATAGCCGTGATTAAAACTCGGGCGGCATTATACGATGTATGGGCATACCAATTGATTTGCGGTTGGGGTGCTTTCCCTTGCTGCCAAAACTTTACCAACCCAGATTCCATATTCTCCCGCATTTCCCAGGGAGATGTGATCGTCACTCGGTTAACAGCTTCTTTGGTTAATAACCCCAACACGCCTGCCATCGAATCTCCTGTTACTATTTCAACATCTTTACTAGCCTTCACAATACTAATAGCATCGTTCATGGAAGGTGACTGACCATTTACATCTTCACTAGCATCTGGGATGATAACAAAAACTGTGGCTCCTTGCTGTTTAGCGTGGCCAATTGCTTGATCTATTCCTAGAGTGGGATGCTTGTAAGATAAATGAAACTGTTGATGATCTTCTAAAATACTATTTTTTACATCATAAGTAGAAATTTCTTTTTTCGCAATGCCCTGATTTACAAAGGCTTCTTTAAATTCACTTGCTAGTGACTCACTATAAGCATTGTCTTTAACATAAAATACTGCTACTTTAGGGAGCTTCTCCGCATCCAGTAAATGAGCAGCCATTGATGCCGCCGTAGATTGATCTTTACCAACTGCCCGAAAGAAAATGTATTTATTGCGAATAGTGTATCCATGCAATGTCTTGGAGGTGCTAGTAGGTGAAATTATTACCATTCTATCAAGGGCTTGATCATAAATCTCGAGGGCCGCACTAGTTGCGTCACTTACATGATGACCAATGACGGCAATGATTTCCTTGCGCTCAATCAGTTCTTTTGCCATGCTTTTAGCGATGGACACGTCATCTTGATCGTCAACTAGAACTACTTTTAACCCGATATTCAACTCCATGGCTCTAGTCTGAGCATAAGCGACTCCCCTCAAAATATTTAGCCCTTTAGCATTTTCTCCATTGAATCCTGCTGCGACAGCGATCGTATAGTTTTGAAGCTTTTTGTTTATTTTAATCTTGCTGTTATTCAAGTAAATTAGCGCTTCCGGGTCTTTTGTCTTCTGCCAAACTTCTTCTAAAGATCTTTCTGCTGCTGACCACTTTCGAGCAGTAATCTGTTGAATGCCTTTTTTCTTTAGCCTAGCCATCCTACTAATTTCATCTTTTTGGATCGTGCTAACACCTAAGATATCTTTTAGATCATTGGTGCTGAAAAAAGACTTTTCTCCACAGCTTATATAGTCTCCAGAAACTTTATCACAATCTTGCTTTGTCTGTTTCTGCTCCGGTTTGATTGGCAAAAGTAAGCTAATGACTATAGCCCCACACATTACTCCGGCTGCAAAAATCAAGCTAGCTTTTAATCTCTGTCTTTGGATTGGGGCTTGCTCGATTTTTTGTATTCTGTACAAAATTTTCTTAGTGTTTCTGGGGCGATCTTTGACTTTAGGCATAGTCATTTCTTGCAAAAGCTTGTGCAATGCTGGTGAAATGTTCTGGGGCACAAAGGTATTTTGATTATTGACATCACTACCCATCAATAAATACATAAGAGTTTTACCGAGGGAGTAAAAGTCAGATTGGGTCACGGCTTTACCTGAAAATTGTTCTCGGGCAGCATAGTCAACAGAACCAGCAGGTATATCGTCAACTATTTCTTTATTTATTTGCTTGACAATACCAAAATCAATTAAGACCAGTTCTTTATCAGGCTTGCAGATAATGTTAGAGGGCTTAATATCTCGATGGATTATTTGCTGCTCGTGAAGATATCTAATAGCTTTGAGTAGTTGCTTAAACCATTTAATAGCTTGCTCTTGTCCAATCGAACCATTCTCTCTCACCCATTGCTCCAAGTTTTTACCTGAGACATGCTCCATAACTAGGCATAGAATTTCTTGGCGATTTTCAAGCAAAATAGAAAAGCTGTCATATCCCTTGCGGATGCCAGGATGAATTAACTTATCATTTAATAGTTGCTCTTGTTCAAATAGAGATCTTACTTGGGGATCTGTGCTAATCAATGTTTTTAAGACGAAAAATTGTGACGGCTTGCGAATGTCCGTAACATAAAATAATTCGGTTTTTGCACACGGACGCTCACAAAGAAAGCCCGTGATGTGATATCGACCGTGAATCAGCAAAGGCGTTTTACAGGCTTGGCAAGCCTCTAATATATCTGGGTTTTCTCGATTTCCACAATCTGGATTTAGACAGTACAGCATCAGGGCTACAGGTTTTGTAGAATGTATTTACGCACAACTGGAGATAGCGTGAAAAGGGTAGTGTCCTCGGAAACTATTTCTAGCAAACAGCGCCGCTCCAGAGAAAGCAAAACCTCTATTGACTGTGATTGGGTAACTTCAGCAAATTGTTGGCAAAGCCACTCTTTAGTAACTGGCTTAGCTGATTGAGCGATCAATCTCAATATAGCTAATTCTATTGGCGATAAATACCGTACTCGCTCAGCAATTACATTGTCTAGCTGATGAACCACGATAGTATTCATTTTTAAAAAAGCAGTAGCAGAACCTTGACAGATTTCTTGAATCAAACTCGCCATCATATTCAATGCTAGCGGATGACCACGGTAGAGTTGAATCAGCGTATCCCAGGCAGCCTGCTCTTCTTGGAGTCCTCGGTATCGTAGCAGCAAGCTACTATCATTACCTAGCCCTTCTACTTTTAGAGACTTTATGTATGGGTTTAGCCCTTCTAGCAGCGATAATTCAGCAGGCTTCTCACTACTGATAATGATCACGCAGCTATTATGTTTAACAGTACCAAGCTGCTGAAAAAATCTACTGAATTCCTGAAATTCCGCTCTAACTTGCCCTGCAGCTGCTCCTCCCAAAAGCATTTCCCAATTGTCTAAAATAAGCAGAATGCGATGGTGCCGCAGCAATGTAAAAATTTCGGTGGCATCTGTTTTAAGTAGTTCAGCGAGGCTTTGAGTCAAAGTTGCCAACGAAAACTCGGCATGAACCGATGCCCACAAAACTGCTTCAAATTGTTCTTCTCTGGTATCTAAACGTACCTGTGATTCTACCCATTCGGCAGTGAGCGCAGTTTTGCCAATGCCACCCATTCCCCACAGCGCAATGAGGCGACATTCGACGCTCCAATCAGTCAAATTTTTCAGCTCGATCGATCGACCAAAGAAAATGGGGACATCGGGCATGGCGCTCAAGTCCATCTTCATCTGACTTGCAAATGCTTCTATCTCAGCCATCGCTTCCCACTCTTCAATGCCTACGGCTTGATAAATGGCAATAAAGGCACCTTGATCGATCGGCTCTCGCCGCCAGAATCGTTTAAGAGTCGCCCGCGAGGTATGAGCAGTGCGGCACCAAATTTCAGATTGTTTGAGCCACCCTTTACGGCGACGGGCGCGATCAACCTGCATTATTCCCAGCTCAGAAGCACGTACTGTAACCATGTGAACAAATGATAAAAGTGGGTTTGGCCGACTAATTAGTAGTATATATTATACTGAATGGGTTGTTAAATTACTTTTGAGCTATTCTGCCTGTGAATTTTGAGTTGGCTCTGACCCAAACCATTCTCGGTTACACTAAAGATGGCGTTTTATTTAATTGAGTTATGGATCCCCAAGAATTTATTACCGCTGCTGAGGCCGCATCTGTTGATCGGGCACTACTTTCAACCCATGAAAAATTTTTAGCTAGAATCACTATTTCTTCTCTCCGACTTCTGGTGAAGATCGCTGCCGATCAGGAAGTAGCGATCGAGGATCTAGCCCCAAATTCGATTATTGATTGGCTGGAGGTTGATAGTAAGAGACAACTAGTTGAAGACAAAAGCGCCCTGAAATGGTAATTTGCAAAGTGGTCATGATCTAAAAAAGAATTGATCGAGGACTTGTCTGCCGTGTATGCTGAGAAAGTTGAGTTTGAGAGCAGATTATGGCAGATTGGCACATTGTTTCTGGCGGAGTCACCGCCCCTAAAGGCTTTCGCGCAGCCGGGATTACGGCTGGACTAAAGGCTTCCGGTTTACCAGATTTGGCTTTGATTTATTCAGAAACCGAGGCGATTGGGGCTGGGGTCTTCACTACCAGCCAAGTTAAAGCTGCATGCGTAGAATATTGCCGCCAAAAGCTTGCCGCCAAACACAACATTCGTGCCATATTAATCAACTCTGGTCAGGCCAATGCCGCCACTGGTGAAGCAGGCTGGCAAGATGCGGTAGCCTGTGCCGAAGCTTTAGCTGCCCAGATGCAGATTTCTGCCGATGCCATTTTACTAGCTTCAACCGGGGTCATTGGTAAACGCATTGTGATGGATAAGCTGATTGCTGGGCTGCCCCAGCTAGTTGCAGCAGCCAACGATGAAGGTGGAGATTTGGCTGCTCGATCGATCATGACTACAGATTTAGTGAGTAAATCGATCTCTTTGCAAACCATGATTGATGGGCGACCAGTGCGAATTGGCGGCATGGCAAAAGGTTCTGGGATGATTCAGCCCAATATGGCCAC
>JAYUSV010000280.1:0-5716 GCA_043755495.1 Synechococcales cyanobacterium | reverse complement strand
TTGAGGGAATCAGTAGGGGCGTTTTGACTTCGCCTTGTAGAATCCGATTATGGAATCTCTATAGAATCCCCGTGGCTTAAGCCCGGGGAGTGTCAATTATGATTCAGTTCCTGGCTTGCTGCGGCTTAATTTGGCATGATAGGATTTGCGGTGCGGTTCCAGCCGCTGTTCATTGCTGAGGTTGTCATGGCTTATTTGTGGTTTAAATCGTTTCATATTGTGGGGTTGGTAGCTTGGTTCGCCGGACTTTTTTATTTGCCGCGTCTGTTTGTTTACCATATCGAAGCTAATGAACAGCCCGAGAATGTGCGAGACATTTTGAAAAAGCAGTATGTAATCATGGAGCAACGGCTCATGAAGATCATCATGAATCCGGCCATGGTGCTGACTTTGGTGATGGCGGCAGGAATGTTGTACAAGTCTCCCGCGCTGCTGAAAGAGCGATGGCTACATGTGAAGATGGGCTTGGTGTTGGTGATTGTGGGATATCATTTTTACTGTCAGCTTATTATGAAAAAGCTGGAAGCGGGGGAGACACCTTTAAGTGCTCAGCAGTTTCGCTGGTTTAATGAGTTTCCGACATTCTTTTTGGTAGTGATTGTGATGTTGGCTATATTTAAAAACGATATTCCCCGCGATGCTACTGGTTATGTAGTGGTAGCAATGGCGATCGCTTTTGCGGTTAGTATTCAGCTCTATGCCCGTAAAAGAAGACTGGATAAAGAAAAACTCGCTGCTCAAACTTGAATTTTATGCTTTTGAACTTGCTGCTGATTTGGCACGGGCTAACAAGAGTATTACCCAAAACATTAAATTTTTTGACGGGATGAAACTAACCCGAACTCGGTGTTAGAATTCTCTGATGGCTAGGGGTGTCCTGTTTTAACCGGGCTGAGAGAATACCCTCGCACCTGAGACTGGGTAATGCCAGCGGAGGGAAGCTGTTTTATTAATTAGAGGAATTTCAAGATGCGTTCTAACTGGGTTGCTAAACGTGCTGGTCAGGCCAATGTTACTCAAATGCATTATGCTCGCAAGGGCGTAATCACCGAAGAAATGCAGTATGTGGCCGATCGAGAAAGGCTGCCGGTAGACTTGATCAAAGACGAAGTGGCCAGGGGACGGATGATTATTCCGGCCAACATTAACCACACTAATTTGGAGCCAATGGCGATCGGGATTGCCTCTAGTTGCAAAGTTAACGCCAACATTGGTGCATCTCCTAACTCTTCGGGCATTGATGAGGAACTAGAAAAGCTCGCTCTGGCAGTTAAATACGGTGCTGATACCGTGATGGATTTAACCACTGGCGGCGGCAACCTGGACGAAATTCGGATGGCGGTAATTAAAAATTCCCCAGTACCGATCGGTACTGTACCCATCTACCAAGCGCTGGAAAGTGTCCATGGCAATGTGGAGAACCTGACTGCCAACGACTTTTTGCATATCATTGAAAAACATGCCCAGCAAGGCGTTGATTACCAAACTATCCATGCTGGTATTTTGATCGAGCATTTACCTCTCGTGCGCAACCGCTTAACCGGCATCGTCTCGCGCGGTGGCGGTATCTTGGCGCGCTGGATGTTGCATCACCATAAGCAAAACCCTCTGTACACCAGCTACAACGACATCATCGAAATCTTTAAAAGGTATGATGTGTCTTTTAGCTTAGGTGACTCTCTGCGCCCTGGCTGTACCCATGATGCTTCCGATGAAGCACAGTTGGCTGAGTTGAAGACTTTAGGCAAATTGACTCGCAAAGCTTGGGAGCATGATGTGCAGGTAATGGTCGAAGGCCCTGGTCATGTGCCAATGGATCAAATTGAGTTCAATGTGCGCAAGCAAATGGAAGAATGCTCGGAAGCACCTTTTTATGTGCTTGGTCCGCTTGTTACTGATATTGCTCCGGGCTATGACCACATTACTTCGGCGATCGGGGCGGCGATGGCTGGTTGGTATGGTACAGCGATGCTTTGCTATGTGACTCCGAAAGAGCACTTGGGCTTACCTAATGCCGAAGATGTGCGCAATGGCTTGATTGCTTACAAAATTGCTGCTCATGCTGCGGATATTGGTCGTCATCGTCCGGGGGCGCGCGATCGGGATGATGAGCTTTCTAAGGCGCGTTATAACTTTGACTGGAATCGCCAGTTTGAGCTGTCTTTAGATCCTGAAAGGGCGAAGGAGTATCACGATGAGACTTTGCCAGCAGATATTTATAAGACTGCGGAGTTCTGTTCTATGTGTGGTCCGAAGTTCTGTCCGATGCAGACGAAGGTGGATGCTGATGCACTGACTGAGCTAGAGAAGTTCTTGGCTAAACAAGAATCACCGACTGCTTTGGTTTAAGTGTTTCATTGAAAGCCAAAAGACCCCAAGAGAAACTCTTGGGGTCTTTTATAGTCTAAGAACTGGCTTCGTTTGACGTTGGGATTCGGCTCCGCTCACCCAACTGGTTAATTAAGATTTCGGTCACTGAGCGGAGCCGAAGTGATCCGAAATTTGGCAAGCGGAGTTTGTCTAGTCTTCTTAGGCGACTCCAGCAGGTAATCGTTCTACTAACTCAGTACCAAACACATCGGCAAAAATCTTGTCGATCTTGACCCCCGAGTCGATCGATTCCAAAGGATCCTTGCGTAACCGGTGACGCAAACAGAGAGCAATAATCCGGCGAATGTCATCTACTGTTACCTCGGTGCGTCCTTCAAAAGCCGCTAAAGCCTTGGCGGTGCGATTAGTCACAATGTCACCTCGTAGACCATCCACATCACAGGCTGAACAGACTTCCGAGATTTTTACCCGCAGGTCATAGTCGATCGAAACATGTTCTAATCTTTCTTGGGCTTCTACAATCTTGGCCTGTAGAGCAGTCTGCTGATTTTGATATTGATTTAAGAAATCATAGGGCTGTCGATCGAAGTCCGATCTTTGCTCTACAATCTGCACCCGCAAAACTGGTTCTTTGACAGTGCGAATTTCGGCGTGCATTCCAAACCTATCTAGCAACTGTGGACGTAATTCTCCTTCTTCGGGGTTGCCCGAACCCACCAACACAAACCGCGCTGGGTGACGAATTGAAATGCCTTCCCGCTCCACTGTGTTCCAGCCGCTAGCTGCCGAATCTAGCAACACATCTACCAAGTGGTCATCGAGTAAGTTGACTTCATCTACATATAAAATTCCTCGGTTGGCCTTGGCTAGTAGACCCGGTTCAAAGGCTTTCACCCCTTCCGAAAGAGCCTTTTCAATATCGATCGTGCCACAAACTCGGTCTTCGGTGGCACCTAGGGGCAAATCGACCATTGGTACTTTTTTGCTGCTGACCGGAAAAGGTTGTTGGTTATCATAAAACAACTGACGCAGCTCATCGCTCATTAAGTCTGGGTCGCTAGGATGACTGTTGAAAGGATCGTTAGCTACCACCGGAATTTCTGGTAGCAGGTCAGCCAGTGCACGGATAGTGGTAGATTTTCCGGTGCCTCGATCGCCCATGATCATCACCCCGCCAATGAAGGGATCGATAATATTGAGTAGCAGAGCTAATTTCATTTCCTCTTGGCCTACGATGGCCGTAAAAGGAAACACGACGCGCCGCGCGGGCGATGAAGTAGTGGCAGTCACAAGCGATTACCTATTATTTATATTATTTTTCTTTCACAGATATTATAGGCTTCTAAGTCTCTTAACAATGTCATTGTAAAGAGATTATGGTGGGTGAGCGGAGCCGAACCCCACCATAATCGGCATAAAGGCTGTTGAGTGATTGAGAGGGGGTGGTTATAATACTTGACAAGAAGAGACATTAATACACTCCAATCACAAAATTTCTATGTCCACAGTACCGAGCAACGAAAGCACCCATTCGGATTTTCTTCAGCTCGAACAGACCGCTGAACAAAACAAGTCGTTCACCGTAGGTGCCAGCAAAGCTATCGATCACGCTGTGGCCACTGAAAAGCAACCAGAAGAAAGCTGGGATATTGATCGTGAGCTGCGATCACTATTGGAGAGCATGTCACCCCCGACTCCTGAGCATCGTCATGAAATTATGACTGAAAGCCAACAGTTGGTTCAGTCGATCGAAGTAGCCAAAACCGAGTTAATCGACGTTCAGCACAGTAACCAATTACAAATTCAATCGATCGAACAGCGAGTAAACCAAGCTGAACAACTGCAAAAACGCACCGAGCAACTGGCCAAGTACAGCAAACTACAAGTGCGGCAAATGCAGGAAATGCTGCAATCTTTTGATGGCATCCGCAAAACTATCGTCCAGTCTTTAGATAATTTTGGTCGTTATGAGCAGCTCGAACCAATGCTGCAAAAAATCTTGGCGGCTGATCTATCACTGCGCCAAGCCAACGAAAAACTCCAAGCTCATCAGTCTGACTTGTACGAATCTTTGCAGGCAATCCAAAAACAGGTCGAAAAACGCAGCAACACTGCGGAGCAAAATTTACTCCAAGGTCAAGCTGAGTTTGAACAGCTTCTAAATACCATTCGTGCTGATCGAGAGCGCACGATTGCTCTCCAAAACTTAGTTACTCAAAATTCCCAAGAAGCTCAGCAGTTACACACTAGCTTGCTGGTTTTACAAAAAGGGCTATCTGAAAATTCTGAGCGGTTGCAGCAAAATTTCGTGGAGTTGGCCGAATCGGTGCAACACGAAAAACAGCAGTTTTATCAACTTACTGCCGACACCATCAACAAAACTGATGCCATGCGCTCGCAGTTTGCCGAAATGGCCAAGCAGGTCAGCAAAGACTGGGAAGCCATTCAGACGCTGCAATTCAAGTTCGAAGATTTGCGAGAAAATATTGATGGTGAAGGCAAACAACAGGTTAGCCAACTTCATCAACGCTATGAAGAACTGGTTTCTACCTGGAGCGATGTCAAGAAGAAACAAACCAACATCGAAAAATTTCAGCAGCGCCAACAAACTTGGATAAAGCTTCTATCAGGAGGTTTGGGACTTACTATTTTGCTGCTAATTGGCACCTTAGTCCGATTTGCTCGTTAATTTTGGTATCACCTAGATTTCTTGCACTCGAAAAATCTAATAGCTTATTGATTTTTTTGTGGGCTAAATCTAGATACGTTTGCCGCCAAAGCCGCCTGCAAGTTTGACTCCGGTGGCCAATGCTCGACCAGCCGGGGGAAATTTAGAGTTTGATTGTTGTGACATGGCGCTCCAAAACAACGTGGATTTAGTCAACTTCAGTCTGATATTGATCGATTTCCGAAATCTTTGATCTACTCAGTGAAATCTAACTATCATTTGTATTGGGTTGTAATTGCTAGATATTGCACCAGGCCATAAAAAACAGGAGGCTTGCACCCCCTGTGAACTTATATTAAACAATTTCAAATTAAACCTGCCATCACAAATTAACGTTGGTTTGGTTTGTGAACAATAAAGCTCAGTACTTGGCATTGTTTGATGTTGTCGAAACCAACTACCCGAATAAAGCAGTTGCTGTAGTCCGAACGGCAAGAACGAACTTCGTTTAAAACATCAGAAGTAGACTTGGCGTTGAACAAAGGCAACTTCCATAGAGTCCAGAAGTGTTGGGTAGGTTCAGATTCTTCGCTGAACTCTACACCAGGAATATAGCCCTTGTCCAAAATGTATTGAACCTGTCTCATGATTTGCTCATCAGACAAAGGGGGAAGGTAAGAAAGCGTCTCAAAACGACGAATTTTAGGAAAAGTTTGC
>JAYUSV010000279.1:0-2010 GCA_043755495.1 Synechococcales cyanobacterium | reverse complement strand
TGCAGAGTATGGCGCAGATCCCAATCATCACCGTCACTCATTTGTTCATCAAAAAGCATATTGAGATTTTCCACAATTAGTAGAATCTGCTTGCCCTGTTCATCGGCAAAATCCATTAGCTTGGCGATCGACCTTTGCTGCAATCTTTTTTCATCCTTCTCTCCTCTCAACTCCTCATAAACCCCTTGCCACTGCGCACCCGGATTTTGCGCCGCCAAATGATATATTGCCTCCAACCAAAACTCCCCCGCACTCAAGATCCGATAAGATTCCTCACCAAATACCAACGGATACCAATGTTGATTCAAAGACTGCGATCGCCTCACCTCCGCTGCCACCCGTCGCACCAACATCGTTTTCCCTGTGCCCCTCGCGCCCACCAATAGTAAATGCTGATAAGTACGACCAGTATTTTCTTGCAGCGTTTGGAGAATTTGCTGTAGCTCCTTTTCTCGCACCACAAAAGCACTGATTAAATCTTTATCACTGCTAAAGCCGGGATTGTACTTAAAAGTCATAATTTAGCCCCGTTCCGCTGCCGGAATAAAATTAAAGCGATATCGAGCATTCCACCAATCTTGGATCAGCTTAGAAACAAAAACATAGGCATCCTGACGCAGTTCTAAATAACCGTCATGTTCCAGAACCATCAAAACATCACGGCAAGCATCATCGATCGACCGATAACTACCTAGATCGATCGACGACTCCTGACCCAGAATCTTAATCGCTTCCGCCGTTAAACCACCAACCACCGCCGCCTCCGTCAGCAGATCCAAAGCCAGAGGGTATAACGACAGCCCCAGCACCATTCTCAGCCGCTCTTCCAAATGAGATAAATTACTTTGGCCTCTCACCCCCAACATTTTGGCCTGATAAACCTCATCAATTACCTCAACCGACACCACCTGGAGATCCTGAAGTGTGCAATGGCGATCGATGCTATCAAAGAACATCTGCACATGATACGGTACCAGCACTCCCAGATTTTCTAGAACGCGATCAATCGCCCCTGGGGCAAAACTTACTCCATAATTTTGAGCTAAAGCCGCCAAACAACCTCGGGCAGTTTCTGCCGACCAATAGCCCAACTCAAAAGGAGCCAAATGATTGATCGTCGCACTCAATCCAGCCTGTCGCAAAATTGGTTCGAGTCCAATCGAGCCAGTCAATACCATTCGCACTTTGCCCTGATATTTTTGACTATTAGCCCGTAGCCAAGACATGAATTCATCTACCTGTCGTCGTCGCTCTGGAGTAATCACAAAATCTTCGCCTTTCAGCAGCCGACTGACCAAAATCGGCACCTCATCAAAAAAGATCACCACTGGCCGATCGGCATTTTCCAAAGCTTCCAGCAATCGATCGCCCTTATCTTGCCAATCTCCACCAGTCAAGCCACCCCGCAGGGCAATCTTTAATCCAGCGACTTGTAAAGAATCCACCTTATCAATGGACTGCAAAATATTCCCGAAGATTTTCTTGGTTTTGTCCCAAAGTTTGGCATCTTGACGAGTGGCTGCACTGAGTTCGGCGATCGCATCAGCGGCTGAACTCGACTGTTCTAAGTCCACATGCAGGCACAGGTATCGATCTTGAATCTGGCGGCTAACTTGGTGCATCAAGCTAGTTTTACCAATCCGCCTTTGAGCTACCAATAAAATGTTGGCTCCAGCATCAAGGTCTTCGATAAACAGAGTCAGTTCTCGCTCTCTGCCCCAAAATCGATCGCCTTCCACGTAACTGCCAACGGTTTTAACTAACCTGCGTGGATTTCCACTGTCCAAACCTTGATCTGCCATGAACTTCACCAGAGAATTACCTCTAGTCTAGCAGCCAACAAATTTGTTGCCAACAAATTTGTTGGCAAACATTTAAGCCTCGGGTTACTAATTTTCCCAGCCGAATTTTTCTACTAGCTCCACACAGAGCTGATCAATCGCCTCTAAGTTTGGTCGATCGGGCAAAGTGGAAACTTTATATACTTCTTCCATCTCAGCCGAAGCTCGG
>JAYUSV010000278.1:0-5751 GCA_043755495.1 Synechococcales cyanobacterium | reverse complement strand
GTAATCTGAGGCTTAGATATTTGCCAACAAAAATGTTGGCAACAAATTTGTTGGCTGTTAGAATGGAAGAAATTCCCTGGTGAAGATTATGGCAGCACAAAGTTTGGATAGTGGGAATCCACGTAAGCTGGTTAAAACTGTTGGCAGTTATGTAGAAGGCGATCGATTTTGGGGCAGAGAGCGAGAACTGACCCTGTTCATCGAAGACCTAGATGCCGGAGCCAACATTTTGCTGGTGGCTCAACGGCGGATTGGGAAAACCAGCTTGATGCACCAAGTTAGCCGCCAGATTCAAGATCGCTATTTGTGTTTACATGTGGATTTAGAGCAGTCGAGTTCAGCGGCTGATGCGATTGCTGAACTCAGTGCGGCTACTCGTCAAGATGCCAAGCTTTGGGATAAAACCAAGAAGATCTTTGGGAATATTTTGCAGTCCATCGATAAGGTGGATTCTTTGCAAGTTACCGGATTAAAGATTGCACTGCGGGGTGGATTGACCGGCGGAGACTGGCAAGATAAGGGCGATCGATTACTAGAAGCTTTGGCAAATGCCGATCGGCCAGTGGTGATCTTTTTTGATGAGGTGCCGATTTTGGTCAGTCGGCTCCTGAAGGGCGAAGATTTTGTGATTACCCTAGAGCGACGGCGGCAGGTGGATGAATTTATGTCTTGGCTACGGGCAAACAGTCTGAAATATCAGGGCAAAGTGCGGATGGTCTTGACTGGTTCGATCGGTCTTGAACCAATTTTGCGACAGGCTGGGCTGAGCGCCACGATTAACCATTTAGCTCCTTTTGAGTTGGGCTATTGGTCGGCAGAAACTGCCCGAGGTTGTTTGGCGGCTTTGGCGCAAAATTATGGCGTAATTTTTGCACCCGGGGCGATCGATCGCATTTTAGAAAACCTGGGAGTGCTAGTGCCGTATCATGTCCAGATGTTTTTTGATAGTGTCGATCGCCATTGCACACTTCATGATGTCCAGATGGTGTCGGTGAAGGTAGTTGATGAGGTCTATCAGGCCAAAATGCTGGGGGTGAGAGGCCAGAGTAATTTATCTCATTTGGAAGAGCGACTGAGGATGGTGCTGGGGCTGTCTTTGTATCCCTTGGCTTTGGATCTGCTGACGGAGACGGCGGTGGTTGGTGGTTTGACTGCGGAGACGATTAGAATTCTGGGTCAGGAGTCGTCGATCGATCTGGGTAACTATCGTTCGATCGATGATGCTTGCCGTGATGTGTTGATGGTTTTGGAACATGACGGTTATTTGGAACTGCGTGAGGATGACTATGTTTTTGTTTCTAAGCTGATCCGAGATTGGTGGAATGCTAGGTATCGCTTTAATTTTATTCCGGCAGCGGAACGGGTTTAGATCATGACTTTTAAGTACAATCCTGGTTTTAGTAGTGATGAAGATTTGATCAGTGCTTTTGTGGTGCGGGAAAAGGAGCTACAGCAAATTCTCCAAACGCTGCAAGAGAATACTGGTCGCACTTATCAGCATTTGCTGTTGGTGGGCGCGAGGGGCACAGGGAAAACAATGTTGGTGCGGCGGGTGGCAGCGGAGGTACGGCGATCGAAGCCTTTAAATCAACATTGGTATCCGTTGGTATTTGGTGAAGAGTCTTACCGAATTTTGAGTGCGGGGGAGTTTTGGCTGGAGGCGTTGTATCATTTGGCGGCACAGAATCCGGGTGCTCAGTGGCAAGGGGTTTATGAGGAGTTGAGGGGAGAGAAGGATGAAAAAAGGTTGCAGCAAAGGTCGATCGCTAAACTGATGGATTTTGCTGATGAACAGGGCAAACAGATTCTACTGATTGTGGAAAATCTGAATATGCTTTTTGATGAGCAAATGAGTGACGGTGATGATTGGGATTTGCGCCATACTTTGCAAAATGAACCACGTTTAATGTTATTGGGTACTGCAACTCAGCGATTTGATCAGATCGACAATGTTGGTAATGCGCTGTTTGAATTCTTTGCTCTTCACATCATGGAGCCTCTGAAGTTATCAGAATGCAGTCAGTTGTGGAAAAGTATTGCTGACGAAGATTTATCTGACAATCAAATACGGCCAATGCAGATTTTAACGGGTGGAAATCCGCGATTATTACAAGTTCTTGCAGGCTTTGCCAAAGGCATGAGTTTTCGTGATCTCATGGCAAATCTGACACAGTTAATCGATAGTCATACAGATTATTTCAAGGGGTTACTTGAAACTTTACCAGCTACAGAACGCAGAGTTTTTGTTGAATTACTTGAAATTTGGAAGCCAGCTACGGCCAATCAGATCGCCGAGGCTGCAAGAATGGAAGTCAGTAAAACCAGTGCTCTGTTGAATCGTTTGATGAAGCGGGGGGCGATCGAACTATTTGAGCAGTCAGGAAAGAAAAAATACTACCAAGTGACAGAGCGATTATTTAATATCTATTATTTAATGCGAAAGAGAGAAGTGAGAGAAGATTTAGTTAAAACAACTATCGAATTTATGATTTTATTTTATCAGAACTTAGATGATGTGGCTTCACGGATTAAGAATGAGGTAGAATATTCTGATGCTGATACAATCAAAGATGATATTTTAGCACTTGAATATCTATTGCTCAAGCATGAAGAGCAGCAATTGCTAATAAAAAGATACGAAGGAAGAATTGAGGAAAATCGTCAAAAAATAAAAGAATTGAATCAAAAATTAGACGAAAATGCTATTCAACTAACTAAAATTGTAATTATATATGCAGCAAGAAGTGAAAATATTTCTCAAAACTTTAGTTCTCTTGTTGAAAAGTTGAAAGAGAGTAAAAATAATAGATACGAGCCAATCATTATTGGACTTAAAATCTTTTTTGGGGAAGAAAGACCTATAGCTGCTCAAGAAGTCTTTGAAATCGGGAAAGACATAGCCGATCGAATCCGCACTAAACAAGCAGAGCTAGCCAATTATTCGCTTACAAAAACGTAGCTTCACGAGTCTTGATCGAGGTCTTCAGAAAATTCAAGCAGTGCTTCCCAATCATCAGGCGGATCGCCAGAAATAAGTTTTTTGAGAAAAACAGCGTAAGGATCAGTTTTTGCACCTGCTTTTCTCAAAGTGTTTTGATCGCTCACCCATGAGTAGATAATAATTTTCTCATCGCTACCATAACGAAAAAATAGACGGAACCGACCTAAAAATTTAGCCCTGCGCCAGTGTCGATATGAAGTCCCTAAAGTATTTCCCTGTGCATATTCTTTTGCACCCGGATTTTGGGGAATTTCGTTTTCAATCAACTCCAGGATGCGTTTAAGCAACTTAGTCTTGGGATGATTTTGAAAGGTATCTGGCTGTTCTTCTTTCAACTTTTCAACTTCTTTAAGCAAGGAATCAATCGAAGTTTGAAAAGCTGAGTAACAAAAAAGCTTCCAGCCATTACGTTCAGCATAAAAAGGCATTTTTAGAAACTGATCTCATCAGGCAACATTTCATCATCAAAAACTTCAACACCTTGGGTTAGTGAAGAAATTTGGCGTAGTAAATCCTCAGAAATTGGAAGAATATGCTCAGGATGTTGCAACATATCCTGTTCCATAAAACACAGAAATGCTGTCACGACGGGGTCTTCATCCACTTCAGAATCTTGAGCTGCATCAAGTACCGAAATTAGCATTTGTCCAGGTGCAATCACATGAGCTTGCACCTTAGCTTTTTGTTGAAATTCAGGGTGTTGCTTAAAGAGAGCCTTGTCTAGTCTAATTGCCTCTGAGCGCCCTGTCGTTGTGATACTTCCGTTGTATTTAGACATTTTTCAGAACCGTGTAACTGATACGTATCATTGCACGTATTTGACGAGATGGCAACACTAATCAAAGCACATTGAGAACCATGTTATAACTGTCTGTATTAACATGCAATTAATCATGACTAATCCAACCTATCCTCTCGCACCTGCAAAAATCGGCAATGCCTCTGGATTTCGCTTGCCAGCTAGCTTCTATCGTGACCACCCACAATTTATCAACGCCACAGGATGGGTAGAAGTATTGAGTGATGATACCGTACTGGTCAAATTAGAGCCACAGCCGATCGAACCAGATTCAGAGGACTTGATGCTCAGCCTGTTTTTGGACTTAATTACCAAAGATGCTCTTACTAACCCTGAAAATTTGCAGGCTTATACCGAAGAAATGTCTGATAACGACGATGAACTGCTTGCTGGAGTGGCGATCAATTAATGAGCGTACTTATTCGTAATGGCTGGGAAATCTATTTTCATCAGCGGCTGTTTGGCGAACAACGACAAAAGCTGCGGGAGCGGGTGAAAAAACTAAAAGCAGAATTACCTGAATCCGATTACCTTACTCATCCAGACGTTAAACTTTTAGCCGCAGTGATGGCTGGTATCAAAGAGAAAATAGTCGTAGATCCGATTTCTTCTCAATTTGCCTTAACTGGTTCATTACACTGGTTCATTACGGCGATATGGTCGAATGAAAAGAATGGGATTACCCAATCGCTACCGACTATTTTTTCGAGCTTTTGTTAGTGGAGAGCGGCAAGTCTTGATCATGCTCTGGCTGGGCTATCCACGAAAAGCTGGAGATCAGCGGGATTGTTATGAGGTATTCACCAAAATGGTTGGCAATGGTGATTTTCCTGATAGCTTGTCAGAACTGTTATCGGCAACGAACTTGTAGTCATCAATAGGCTGGGAGTTCAAGGCAGATAAAGTGTGATCGATTTACGATTTACTTACCAGTTTTCTCTAACTTATCTGCGCTCTCAACCAAGACTGAGGCACACCCCAAAGCTTGCGGGGAGTAGTGACATAAGCGCGTTTATCGAACACGTTGTAATCATTGCGCTCGATCGAATCCAAAATCTGTTGATACAGCATCAAAGCTGCCCACACTGGCCAACGAGCATCAGGGCTGAGATAGGTAATACCAGATTCGGCCTCGCGGTAATAGCGTCTCGCTCGATCAATCTGGAACTTCATTAGTTCTCGCCATTGGCGATTGACTAAGCCTCTAATTAGTTCTTCTTCGGTGTAATTAAAAGCAGCCAGCTCATCTAATGGCAAATAAATTCTACCCCGTTGTGCATCCTCACCCACATCGCGCAAAATGTTAGTTAATTGTTTAGCAATTCCGAGGGCAACCGCTTCTTCGATCGGCGCACCCCGATCACCATCCCAAGCCGGAAAACTTTGTTGATCATCAATCCCGACGATCGCGTTGGAGAGTAGACCTACTGTACCTGCTACCCGATAACAGTACAAAGACAGCTCTTCAAAAGTTTGATAGCGATTTTGGCATAGATCCATCCGCTGACCAGCAATCATGTCCTGAAAAGGCTGCATCTGTAGATCAGGAAATCTTTGGATGGTGTCTACCAAGGCCACATCATACTTATCGATCGGCTTACCAGTAAAAGCATACTTGAGCTGAGCTTCCCAATGATCCAACGTTTCTAAAGTAGTATCGCCAGCATCAGCCCCATCTACCAACTCATCAGTATTCCGACACCAAGCATAAATCGCCCAAATTGCCTTGCGCTTTGGCTCCGACATCAACAAAGTGGCTAGATAAAAAGTCTTACCGCACTCCGCAATCACTTGGCGGCACAGTTCGTAAGATTCTGCCAAAGACGGCAAACGGTTGGATGAAACGGAAGAGTGAGGCAGTTGTAGCATCTGGGGGGAAACGTCCGGGACAAAAGGAGGAGACAATTCCTCAAAGCCGGACAGGGTGATGTGATGTAAGTTGCCGTTCAAT
>JAYUSV010000277.1:0-2012 GCA_043755495.1 Synechococcales cyanobacterium | reverse complement strand
ACCAAGTTGCCCTCGCTATTAAAAACACCGCCACCGCTCATTCCTGGTAGTGTTGCAGCATTATAGATAATGCTATAGCCGCCCTTGTCACCTTGAATACGGCGGTTGACCACTGCGATCGCCTTTCCTTGACCAAAACCAAGCCCCCGAGATGCTGGAAACCCAGCAGTAAAGACATCATCTTCTACCTTTAGACTACCCGGTGCTGCCACCTTAGCAAGTGGATAGCTACGCTTACTCGTAAACCGAATTACGGCCAAATCCAAGTCTTGCCCCAATAGCTGAATATTTTTAGCATTCACCTGTTGCCCATCAGGCAAGCTCAGTCGATACTGGTTACCTTCAGGCAATTGGCTGCACAAGCTTGCACCACAAACCACATGACGATTAGTTACCAAGCTATAGACTTTACCCTGCCGATGGACAATCACCCCAGTGCCAGTATTATTCTTTCCCAGCTCAATCTTCACAGTGCTGGCCTTGGCGATCGCCTCAATCTCTGCTGGCGTTTTAGCCCATACCGGCGAGGCTACAGCGACCAGCGCCATCGAACCGAACACCACCGGCAACCAACGTTCTAGGCAAACCATTGTTTTAGTCTTATAAAACTTCGCTTCTCATTATACGTAAATTTGCCTGACCTGAAGATTTTAGGCTCGGATCACCGTCACTGTTTGTCCGGTGCTGGTTTGCATCTTAGTTTCTCCCAGCCGCTCTTCTAGCTCTGGGGCACTTTCACGCCGATCGAAGATCACCAGCCAGCCTTCAGCCGGATTAATGCGATTCAAATAGCCCTCTAACTGCTCTAGTCCTTTGGTCAAAGGATCGGATTTTTTATCGCGCCAGACCTTAATTTCGATTCCTAGTTTTACTTCTCCATAGCGCAAGCACAAATCCATTCTGTCGCGCCCAATGGCATATTCTCGCTCTAGAGAGCCACCACCGTTAATCACCCGATGCAGAAAAGCCATCAGCACCAAATGAGGCGCAATTTCTGGATATGAAGCACTCTTTAATAGTGCTTCGCCATGCTGAAGCCAAAACTCTAAAAACGCTGTCAGCAGCCAGTCTACATCTAAGGTTCCATCTGCTGTTAGCCAGCTAGGGGCAATCCGGGGCAACGAAGCCATCGGTGTTACTGCCAAAACCCGTGGCAATACCTCCCGATAAATGGGGTTAGCGATCGTCAATCCGCCCCAAGGATCCATCTTACACAAGCCCAAATCTTGCACAAACTGAATATCTTCGTTGGGCACATTGCCCAGCTCTAAACCCGCTAGCATCGGCTGAATAATTGCTTTAATGCGGTCTTCTCGCAGACGTTCGGCAAGGCTATCGAGGTGAGTATCTTGGCGACGAATTAAGATTTCTTTGGCTTGTTCGACCATTGCTGACGTTATAGTTGTTGATGGCTCCGGGGCGATTACTTCGGTAAGCTGACGGGCGATCGCGTTCACCAGCCAAGGCTGTCCTTGAGTCAAATCAAAAGCTAGCTGAATGGCCGCTGGCTCAAAGATTTGGCCGGTATCATTGGTGTGCTGCTGATATAACTCTGCAACTTCTGCGGCGTAGAAGTTACGCATAGTTAACGATTCTACTTTGATATTAAAGGGGCTGGAGCTTTGGAGCCTATCACTGCCTCCAGAAGCCACTTTGTAATCTCGCACGTCGCGCATCCCAATTAAACCAACTGAGGCCGGAAACCCTTTGGGTCTGCGAGTATAGCCATCACGCAGTTGACGTAAAACTGTAACTAGTGCCTCATCTTGCAAAGCATCTATTTCATCAATAAACAGCGCGATCGGCCTAGAGCTATGACGACACCACAAGCCCAGGGCTTGACCAAGGGTAGTGCAGTGGCTCCAGTCGGGTGGCTGTAGCTCTGTGGGTAGCCAAAAGCGGATGGTTTCATCCCAAGCGATTAAAAGCTGGCTCTGAGCTAATATAGGGTCATGGCTAAAAGCTGCTCCGGTTTCGGCGGAGACTACTACTGCTGTGTAGTGGCCTTGAGT
>JAYUSV010000276.1:0-2013 GCA_043755495.1 Synechococcales cyanobacterium | reverse complement strand
CTGCGGTATACTAGGCAAGTACCTAGAAACTCAGCAGCCAGAGCCAAATGCGCCCACCTGGCTTTCGCCAGGTCATAAACTGAGGTAAGACGGCGTTGCGGTTTTCTATTCATTTTAAATATTGCGGGTTGGTGTAGTTTTGGAGATAGATTGGCGGCTTATTGGGGTAACTTTTGCCACGGTGTTTATTGCTGAAATTGGTGATAAAAGTCAATTGGCCGCGATCGCTATCGGTGGTAGCTCGAAGCACCCCAAAGCAGTATTTTTCGGTTCGGTAGCAGCCTTATTGTTAGCCAGCGCGATCGGAGTCCTAGCTGGTGGCTCCATTACAGTCTTGTTCCCCCCCAGAATTCTCAAAGGTTTAGCTGCTCTCGGATTTTTGATCATGGCTAGCAGATTACTCTGGTCTAACTTCGGCTCAGCAGCCACATCAACCACTGCGATCGCCGAAGGCGCAAGCGGTGCTATCGAGGAATAGGCTGGAATGCTGGAATTTTTCTTTGCCCGCTCAGAGTTAACGACCAATATTCCCTGGTGGCAACCCTGGCTCTGTGGAGCTTTGCTCAATAGCGCTTTGCTGGGTGTGGCCTATCTATTACCCAAAAAGCTTTTGACCCCCGCTGGGCATCTTCATGCCTGGGCTTTGGGGGTTACTTTATGGGCAACTTTGGGCTGGCAAGCCTATGCGGTCATGATGGTCTATTTTCTCTGTGGCTCACTAGTTACTCGCATTGGTATGGCCGAAAAAGAAGCTGCGGGCATTGCTGAGAAAAGATCGGGTGCCAGGGGGCCAGAAAATGTTTGGGGTTCGGCGGCTACTGCCACAATTTGCGCATTATTGGCCTATTTTTTAACGGGGAAATCGGTAGACCATCCCTGGCTGCCACCATTATTGCTGGGGTATGTGGCTAGCATTGCCACCAAGTTGGCTGATACCAGCGCTAGTGAGGTGGGCAAAGCCTATGGCAAGACGACTTATCTGATTACCACTCTTCAATTGGTGCCGAGGGGCACAGAAGGAGCAGTTAGCTTAGAGGGAAGCATTGCCGGGATTGTGGGTAGTTTGGTTTTGGCGATCGTGGCGAATATGTTGGGTCTAATTTCGGGGGTGGGTGTGGTGATTTGTTTAATTGCGGCCTTTGTGGCTACCACTGCCGAAAGCTTAATTGGGGCGGCTTTTCAAGATAAAAATGCTTGGTTGACGAATGAGCTAGTGAATTTTATTAATACGGCGATCGGGGCGGTGGTGGCGATCGGATTAGGCAGTTTGTGGCAATCACTAGGAACAACCTAAACGATCAGCTAGTCCAGTTAAACAATGGCTCCAGATTTCGGTAGTGCTTGTTTTTCACGCTCATCAAGTACTACTGCGATCTCTGGGCAAGATTTCTGTCTCATGCAAAAACGGGTAACTCATCAGAGCTACCCGTCTTCTATTTTTAGATGAAAGCCTTCAAAACTGGTAGAGTATTGTGTTCTGTTTCATGAGGCCAAAAATCTCTGTGTGAAATCCAGTTTATAATCTAGATATCAACTATGTCACTTAAATCTATGACCAGTAGTGAAATCAGTTACATTGAAGCCCAGAGTAACTTAGGTACTCTGCTTGATCGTGTTGCAGACAACAAAGATATTATCATTGTCAAACGAGATGGCAAGGAGCAAAACGTTGCTCTGATTGCCGAAGAAGATCTTAGCAGTCTTTTTGAAACCGTTTATCTGCTGAGATCTCCAGCAAATGCTGCGAGGTTACACGGGGCGATCGAACGAGCCAAACAAAGAGATTTGGTCGGTTATTCCAATACAGCAATCAACGATCCAGACCAATCGATATCAAATTTGTGCGAGGAGTTAGGCATTGTCCGCGAAAAAGAAGGATAAAAAAGTACTAGGCTCTGAAACAGAAGTAGTTATCATCCAGAGAAGGATTATTTTTGACGAAGCATTTCGGGAAGATTTGCAGTGGTGGTATCGGCAAGACACTCAGAAGGCCAACAAAATTCTAGATTTAAT
>JAYUSV010000275.1:0-2018 GCA_043755495.1 Synechococcales cyanobacterium | reverse complement strand
AGCACTGAGTGCTAAATTTACCCCAGCTATTCCCCGTTTAGGCGAGACACTGGTGTTAAACATCACCGGATCTCCAGGCAAAACTACGCCACCCGTAGTTAAAGTTGGTAACAAAACTTATCCAGCCTTTAGCATCAGTACAAACCTTTTCCGAGCAATGGTTCCCACTACCCCACTCGAACAACCAGGCGATCGCAATGTGACGATCTCAGACAATACTGAGACTACCAAGCTCAAAATCACTGTAGCCAATCGCCAGTTCAAAACTCAACGCATCAATTTTACGCCAGGTAAATCTGGTGTTGATGCTACCGAATTAGAAATCAAGCAGGTATCTGCGTTTAAAGCTACTGTCAGTCCCGATAAACTATGGGACGGTAAATTTATCGCACCCAATCAAGGTCGAACTAGCTCTCCTTTTGGTGTTCGTCGCTATTACAATGGCGAATTTGCGACCGACTATTACCATCGCGGTTTAGACTATGCGGGTGGTTATGGCTCTCCAGTTGTCGCTCCCGCTGGGGGTAGAGTCGTATTAGTCGGCTACGAGAAAAAAGGTTTTCGCGTTCATGGTAATGTCGTTGGACTCGATCATGGACAAGGATTAGTAAGTATTTTCATGCACATGAGCAAGATCGCCGTTGAAGAAGGGCAAATGCTCGCACCAGGAGATCGGATTGGCTCGATCGGTTCGACTGGATCTTCGACCGGGCCTCATTTACACTGGGGTTTATATGTTAATGCTGTTTCTGTCGATCCGGTACAATGGCGATCGACTGAGATTGAGTAAAGTGTGAATGGAAAGATGGTGAATGGACAGATGGTAAAGACACAATACTTTTCCCACATTTGCCACACTTCTCACACTCCCATGTTTCTCTTCACCAATTCTGAGGGAATAATAGATGTAAATAGTGGTTTAACGAACAGCGTTAGCACTTGAGCTATCCCAGATTATTATTAACTGTTTCCATAATGATGAACATCCAAGCGATTGTCGAACATGCTCTAGAAGAAGGTTATCTGACTCCAGCGATGGAAGCAGAGGTAGGACGGATTTGTGATAGTGCTGCCGAATTATCAGTCGAAGAGTACATGGCTCTCGATCATCTGATGGGAGCATTGTTAGCTGGGGAAATCGTCACGGTTCCACGCAAACAATTTATCAATGTCATGGAAGAATTGGTAATTACCGAAACTATCAGTCAGATTACCGCGATCGAAATTAATAGTGACGTGCAGCTAGATGTTGGCGATATTGCGGCTTATGCACTCAATCGATTACCTCCCCTCTATGCTACCACCGAAGAAGGTGCCAGATATCAACGCGAACGCGCTCAAACAGAACTTCAAACTTTAATTACCAAACAAGTCGAGTCGGCAATTGCCCAAAATCTCGATCGTCCTGAATTTTTCCCCGAACGTCAAGCCATTGCCAAACCAAGTGGGGACGAGGTTGTCAAACAAGTCAGCACGCTGCTCCAATCTTATGCAACGCAATTTGAATCCCACACTCATCCAGTCGGAGCTATTAAGTAGAGACGATCTCCGGCATGATAAAATGTCCCAATTGTCAGTCTACTAAACTGCGGAAGCATGGTTTTTATCGAGACAAGCAACGGTATCAATGCAAGGATTGCGCTCGTCAATTTGTAGAACACCAAACTCCAAATCTTCAACAGGAAATTAGTACTGGTGTGGAGGATCGAATCGATCGATACATCACGTCGCTCTCGACTCCACCGAATGATTTACTCTTGCAGCTACAGCAAGCTACCGCAGGGTATCCCCTTTCCCAAATGCAGCCTACCATCGGGCAGGCTCAACTCATCGCTCTATTGATTCAGTCAATTGGAGCTAGTCGCGTTTTAGAATTGGGGATTTTTAGTGGTTATACTACCCTAGCTTTGGCTCTAGCATTACCGCCGCTGGGAAAAATTACTAGTTGTGGAGTAGCTGGGAAACATCTCGATATCGCTCGCAACTATTGGCGACAAGCTGGAGCCGATCCACAAATT
>JAYUSV010000274.1:0-2026 GCA_043755495.1 Synechococcales cyanobacterium | reverse complement strand
AGGTTTGGCGATCGTGACTTGTTTTAGGATTGCCCAGGCCGGAAACCAGTTGAGTCAGATTCCGGTGGTGGGAGTTTTGCCAAAGTTATTGCTAGTTTTACCCTACCGGATATTTTTTGAATTTTTATTGGGTATCGAAATTCCCCCTCGGGTGCAAATTGAAGGTGGCTTGGTGATTTTTCATGGCCAGGGAATTGTGATTCATGATAGAGCGCGGATTGGCCGCAACTGTATGCTGCGCCATGGCATTACTATTGGCACTAGCCTCAGCAGAGTACGGGCAGACAATAACCCTTGTGTGCCGACGATTGGGGATAATTGCAATATTGGTGCTGGGGCAATTATTATCGGTGACATTTCGATCGGAGATGATGCCAGTATTGGCGCTGGTACAGTTGTGACCAAAAGTGTACCGGCTGGTGGGGTAATAGTAGGCAGTCCGGCTCGCTTGATTGAACCTGCTTAAAGTTCAGTTTTTATTAAACATTTTCAAAACTATATTTTCAAAACTATGTCGCCCATTAAAATTGCTCAGATCATTGAATCTACTGGGGGTGGCTCCGGTCGTCATGTAGTTGATGTACTGAATGCTTTGGCACAAGATCCGCGTTTTGAGGTGCATTTAATTCACTCATTAGATCGCATTGAAGATCGCTATCGCTTAGGAATCGAAAAATTAGCTGGTCAGATCAAAATCCACGAAGTTCCTATGGTGCGCCAAGTTAATCCGATGCTAGATTGGAAAGGGATGTGGGCAATTCATCGGTATTTGCGTCAACAGGGGCCGTTTCAGGCGGTGCATTCACATAGTGCCAAGGCCGGGGCGATCGGCTCGGTGGCAGCCAAATTACTAGGTACGCCTCGGATTGTTTTTACACCTCATGCTTTTTATTCCATGGGGTTGAGTGGGCGGAAGCAAAAAATTTATCAGGTGGTAGAAAAAATTTGTGGCTTGGTATGTCATAAGTTAATTGCAGTATCTGGGGAAGAAAGTAGTTATATGCTGCATCATCGGTTGATCGCCAAATCTAAGCTGCGGATTATTCCCAATGCGATCGAGCCGATAAATTTGGCTACTTGGCAAGCTCGGGGGCAGCGGATGCGGGCAGAGTTGGGGATTGCTGACAAGACCAGAGTCATTGGCAGTATTGGCCGCCTGACTCCTCAGAAGAATCCGCTGATGTTTGTGGAAATGGTAGCCCAACGCAGCCAGCGGTATAGTGCGGCTGAAGAGTGTTATGTAATGGTGGGTGATGGAGTGCTGGAGCCAGAGGTGTTGGCGGCTTTGGAGCATTATCAAATTCGCGATCGGGTACTGTTTTTGGGCTTTCGATCGGACGTTGATGATCTGCTGGCGGCCTTAGATGTTTTTGTGTTGAATTCGCTATATGAGGGGATGCCTTATATTATTTTGGAGGCGATGGCTCATGCTTTGCCGATCGTTTCTACTGACGTAGAAGGGGTAATAGATCCTTTGCGGGATGGTGGGCTGCTGGTGCCGATCGGTGATGTGGGAGCTTTAGATGCGGCTTTAGATCAGCTAGTAGAACCCCAGCGGCGGCAAGAGATGGGGCGGGCTAATCGTCAGCGTTTGGAGAAAAATTATTCGATCGAAGTAATGATGCAGTCTTTGATTAATTTATATTTGAACTAGGCAGCTATACTGCAACATCCATCGACTGCTGCTGATTTTAGCGATAATTTAGCTCTACTGGCTTGGTGGTGCTTTTCGCCATAGCTGTTGGATTTTTTGCCATGGAGCGGATGGATTTAGTGCTTTTTGGGCGGCATTGAAGCTATCACTGGCGGTGCAAATTGCTTTGAAAGAATTAACAATGTCGTCGGTGGTGGCTTCTTTGATGAATTCGATCGATCCTCCTTTACTGCGGATAGAATTATTTTGCTCTAGTTCCATTCGCGCTTGATCGTAAGCAAGCTGGAGAGTAGGGTAAGCAGTTAGCAACGGGCGAATTAATTTGATAGGCTGCTCTAAAAATTGGCTGCTAACCTGAATTTGTTGACCTAG
>JAYUSV010000273.1:0-19542 GCA_043755495.1 Synechococcales cyanobacterium | reverse complement strand
GGCAAATAAAATCACCATCTAATTTTTTGGTTAGTGATTAAGCTGTAACTAACTCTGGACGACGGCTGTTGCGGATACCATTGATCGCTGCTGCATAGTCAGGAGTATTAAATACCGCTGAACCAGCTACAATTGCATTAGCACCAGCTTCTAACACCTGCCAAGTATTGTTACCCTTGAGACCACCGTCTACCTCAATCCAAGGATCTAAGCCGCGCTCGTTGCATATTTGGCGGAGCTTCGCAATTTTGGGAACCACGCCAGGAATAAAGCTTTGACCACCAAAACCAGGGTTCACACTCATGATCAAAACTAGATCACAGAGGTCTAAAACGTATTCGATCGTATCCAAGGAAGTACCGGGATTCAACACTACTCCAGCCATTTTGCCCAAATCTTTAATCATGCCCAAAGTGCGGTGTAAGTGCGTAGTAGAGCTGGTTTCGGCATGTATCGAAATAATATCAGCGCCCGCTTTGGCAAAATCGGCTACATAGCGCTCTGGCTCCACAATCATTAAATGCACATCCAAAGGCTTTTTGGTATGAGGGCGCACTGCTTCCACAATTAACGGCCCGATCGTGATGTTTGGCACGAACCGACCATCCATAACATCTACGTGAATCCAGTCGGCACCAGCTTTGTCTACTGCTTCAATTTCAGCCCCTAGTTTGCCAAAGTCGGCAGACAAAATGGAGGGGGATATTACCGTTTTTTTTGCTGTCATGGGAGATATTTACATGATTAGTGAAGTTCGCGCCACCGCGCTGTAGCGATTTTATCAAAATTCCTTACCAAAATTGTGATATCCCGTAACTTCGCTCAAAATTGCTTAACTTAAATCCAACATTTTGGTGGAATGAGCCATAACAGCTCACATTTACCGATGAGATCTTTAGTATCTGGGGCTTGAAGCGCAATCACACCTGCTTTTTTGAGGTGGATTCGATCGAACGCCTGACCAAACACCAACATCTCTGCCCATTGACTCAAATTTGGCTCATGCCCCACTAAAACTAGTCTTTCAGTGGTGGAATTGGTTGATCGATAAGACGTTAACCATTGCAACCAATCTTCCAAACTCCCCTCTGGTAAAAGTGATGGGTGGATTTCTAATGCTCCACTCAATCCTGATTCCAGCAAAATTTGTGCCGTCTGGCGGGCGCGGACTAAAGGGCTAGAAAGCACCAGATCAAATTCCCAGCCTTTTTCTTGCAGGCTGAGAGCGACTCGTTCAGTTTTAGCTATGCCTTTGGTGGTTAGCTCTCGATCGGCATCCATTTCACCGGGCTGCAAATCTTCAGCAATACCATGACGCATCAAAAAAATTTCCATGTCCCTAAACTCTTAGAAATCATTGCCGCTCACTTCGACTCCGCTCAGGGTAAAGCCGCCTAGTGACAAGCATCAAAGGAAAACAAAAAACTCTACAAGACCAATCTGTTCAGATTGGTCTTACAGGTTATCGGAAGGATTCACTAATCTGAGCAGCTTCTGTTTAATTTGGTTATCGAAGACTTCCCATTTCATCTTGGCAAAATCAGAATTCTCATTGGAACCGCCCAAGAAACCAACCGGAATCTCGAAACCGCCTGCTGTGAAGCGACCACCGCCAAAGAAGCGACCTTCGATGTTTTTACCAAAAGCCTCTTTGATAAACTCATCAGGATCTAATGTCAACTTGGAAGTGCGCAGTGAACCAATTACCACTTCTACTTCCTCATCTTCATCATGAACAATGCCATAGACTACCGCCGTGTGGACATTTTCCTCAGTTACCAAGAAATCGGCGGCTTGAGGAATAGCATCTCGATCGTCGTAACGTAAATAGCCCACCCCGGCAATCAAGAAGTTGTTCTGCACCACTCGATTAGTTAAGGAACGCTGAATTACATCCATGACCCGCTTCGATCGATAGACCTGAAGCACGGCATTTAGCAATTGTGCATCGTAGAAACGACTCAGATAACCTGCGGCAATAAAGTCTTCTTCTTGAGCCTGCATGAGGCGGTTGGTATCCGATCGCAACCCATGCATTAAAGCTGTCGCACACTTCACATGGTCGCTAACATTGCTGTCGAGTTTTAACAGCCCGCCCTGCAAATACTGAGTCAAAATCGTGGCGGTGGCTCTAGTCGAAGGCCGAATATCGACGAATTCTGCTGATAACTCTTCCTGCTGGCTGTGGTGATCAATAATCACAGTAATAGGAATGCCAGCTTCTAACACTTGTTCGAGAAGCTGGCAGGTGGTGCCTTGGTTATCGATCAGGACACAGCCTTGATATAATGACAAATCTTTGTCTTTTACGATATTAATTGGCCAGCGTTTGGCTGGTAGACCAGTCAGCTTCACCAAAGCAATATTTTCTTGGTGGCTGAGGGTGCCAGCATAGATCATTTCGCACTGGATACCATACTGTTTGGCAATTAATTGATATGCCCAAGCTCCAGATAGAGCGTCAGGATCAGGGAAATCTTGCAACAGAATTAACTGACGCTCGCCGCGATGGCGCTCCAAAGAAGCTCGCAATTTAGAGATCGTGTCGCTGATATCGGTCTGAAAGGAGTGTTCCTCTTCAGGACGATTAATCAACATACTAGAGGTATCTCCGATCACATCGAGAGAAAATCCCTGAGTAGGCATATCTATCAAGCTTCCCGAGGGTAAGCTACCCGCTGGTAGAAGAAGATCTGCCACAGCAGAAGCACCGATGGAGGAATTAGCTGGTTTTACGGGCATTTTGTCAGAGGTATTTTTTTACAGATCTGGAAGCGGGTCAACACAAAAACTTAGAAAATATTGGCAAAAAATGTTAGTTGTTACCAATCCTCATGGGGAAGTATCTTAGCAATTTTCTTTACAGATTGCTACATATCTTAAGCATTGGGGCAAAAGTGTCTCAAAGCCAGTCTAGGAAGTAAATAAAGGATCGTTAATACGAGTTGTCGATCGGCTACTCACTAAGTCTATGCTACCCAAAGAAATCGGTAGCGGCAACCTCTCCAAAATCGTAAAAACTTATCAGATACTTTTTGTAACTAAATGTGGTGTGCAGCACCGATCAAAATTTTGCCCTCAATTCTGGGCACTATGAGTAAAAGCCTTGTTGCTACTAGCTTTATTGTTATTTGAAGGTCTTGCACATCCATGCTCGAACAAGTTGAAGCAGCCCTCCAGCGCCGTGATTACCAGATGGCCAGTAATATTCTGACAAAAATGGCTCAAAAGCAGCCTAATGACTGCCAAGTCAAGCTGTACAGCGGTAAACTGCAAGAGGCCACCGCTCAGCTAGAAGATGCTGAGCAAATATATCGCCAGCTTATGCAAGACGATTTGGTAGATCCTAAAATTCTGCAAGCGGCACGCCAGGGCATTGAGAGAATTCAGGCTGCTCAAGCTGCCAAAATTGAGGCTCTCCGCAAGTCGGCCACTCAAGATTTTATTGTTAACGAAAGTAAAACAGATGACCCTACTGCCGGGATGTTAATTTTGGAGCCAGTGGCAGCCGCAGCCAAGACTGCTATGGCGCTTAAATTTGCCCAAATCATGAAGATCGACTCTTACAATGCGCGGCTCTTATTACCCAGCCGTAGTAGTAGGCTGTATCGCACCGGCAACATGGGCGAAATGAGTTTCTATGAACGTCTCCTGCAAGCTTCAGGCATTCCAGCCTTCGCTCTGTCGATCGAGCAACTTAACCGGCCAGAAATCGTTCAGGTCAAGAGCATCGAATTTTTCGGCTCCAAAGCTCAAATCACCGCCTTAAACGGCTATGGCACAGATTTTTCTCGTAGTTATCACTGGTCAGAGGTGCGGGCTGTTGTGCAGGGACTTATTCCGATTTTTGAAGAGATTACTCAAACCAGTGTTTCTACAACCAAAACTAATGTTCAGTACAAGTCGCAGATTTTAGATTACGTGCAAGTTTGGGATCTACATTTACCGCGTATCCAAATTATTTTGCGTATTTGCAGTCAAAATTATGTTTTTGCCCTCGGCCAGAAAAAAGCTGGAATTGTCTCTAATCGAGAAAATTGGCAAAAACTAATTGAAAAAATCCGTGAACACACCCCCAACACTCAGCATTGGAATGAGTTTGCGCCGTTTGCTGAAACTGCTTTAGATTATCCAGATACTCTAAAAAAAATGCCAGCACACCTGCAATTGGTGCGCCGACAACCCAGTAATTGGGATCAGGCTTTTCAGCTCTATAGTGGGGCAATTTTTGCTCGCCACCTCAGTAGCTCTAATACCAGACCAGAGCTTAATTAAGCCTCAGTTTTTTTCGCAGCCTTTTGCTTTAGCTGGTTCCCCTGACTGCCTTTTTTCATGTCTTTCACATCTCTGGCCATCGACATAAAACCTGTCATGTTGGCACCTGGGCGGCGGCGGTTGCCAGCAACCGCTGGAGTCACCAAATAATCGGTAGCAAAATTAGTAAAGGGAGAAACTACAGGTGCTGCAGCAACAGCTTCTGGCTGAACTGCCGCTTTTTCCGGCTTCTTGTCGTCTTTTTTATCTTTTTTGATAGAGGTCTTGGCCGACTTAGTTTTTTGTTCAGTTGGAGCCGCAACCATAGTAGCTGTTGTAACCTCAGGTTGAGGCGCATTTTCTGTGGCTATACCAGCTTTAGGCGCATCGACTTTTGATTTGGTTGCAACCTCTTTTGGCACAGCAGCAGCTTTTGGTGGTGCAGATTCATCAACCTGCATAAAAAAGCCATCATTTTTTTTGCCGAAGAATTTTTTAAACATAAAACTTAATACTTATATGTGGTGTGAAGCATCGTCTGAGACAGAATTATCTGTGGCACAGGGAGTCGCTGGCAAGATGAGGTCACAAACTCTTACAAAAGTTTACATTTATTTCCAGAGACAGAGCTGGGCAATCTCAGTCCAAGGTTTACCGGAGGCGTTAAATTAGGAGAGACAGCAACTTTTCAGTAGTGAGTTATGGCGATCGAATTTCAAGATGAATTTGAAGTAATAGTAGTTGGCGCAGGCCATGCGGGCTGCGAGGCGGCATTGGCCAGTGCGCGTCTGGGCTGTAAAACTCTGCTGCTGACTTTAAACCTCGACAAAATTGCTTGGCAGCCCTGCAACCCCGCTGTAGGCGGTCCGGCTAAATCACAGCTTACCCACGAAATAGATGCCCTCGGCGGCGAAATGGGTAAAGTAACCGATCGAACATACCTCCAAAAAAGAGTCTTAAACGCATCTAGAGGCCCTGCTGTGTGGGCTTTACGTGCCCAAACTGATAAGCGAGAATATGCGGCGGTGATGAAATCGATCGTCGAAAACCAGCCCAATCTGACTATCCGCGAAAGTATGGTTACAGACTTAGTCCTGGGCAAGAATGGCGAAGTTATCGGTCTGGAGACTTACTTTGGCGTAGCTTTTGGCTGCCAAGCAGTTATTTTGACCACCGGCACTTTTTTGGGCGGCACTATTTGGGTTGGCAATAAATCAATGGCCGCTGGGCGCGCAGGTGAATTCGCGGCCACTGGCCTGACTGAAACGCTGCAAAGACTGGGGTTTGAAACCGGCAGGCTGAAAACTGGTACTCCAGCAAGAGTAGATAAAAGGTCGATCGATTCCAGCAAAATGGAGGCACAACCAGGTGATGAAGAAGTACGTTGGTTTAGTTTTGATCCAGCCTATTGGCAAGAACGGGAACAAATGCCCTGCTATCTTACCCGTACCACCCCAGCTACCCACCAAATGATCCGCGAAAATCTGCACCTCACGCCGGTATACGGCGGCTGGGTAGATGCTAAAGGGCCCCGCTACTGCCCAAGTATTGAAGATAAAATTGTGCGCTTTGCAGACAAAGATAGCCACCAGATTTTTATCGAACCAGAAGGCCGGGATATCCCAGAGTTGTATATCCAAGGATTTTCTACTGGTCTGCCCGAAAATCTCCAAGTTACTTTGCTGCGTACTCTGCCCGGTCTAGAAAATTGTGTGATGCTGCGCCCAGCTTATGCGGTGGAATATGACTATCTGCCAGCTACTCAATGTTACCCAACTTTAATGACCAAAAATATTCCTGGGCTATTTTGTGCCGGCCAAATCAACGGCACTACCGGCTATGAAGAAGCTGCTGGTCAGGGTCTAGTCGCTGGCATCAACGCGGCTCGTCTTGTCCAGAAAAAGCCCCCAGTGATCTTTGCTCGGGAAGATAGTTACCTGGGCACCCTGATTGATGATCTCTGTACCAAAGATTTGCGAGAGCCTTACCGAATGCTGACTAGTCGATCGGAATACCGGCTAGTACTGCGATCGGACAACGCCGATCAGCGCCTTACCCCGTTAGGACGAGAAATCGGCCTCATCGATGACTATCGCTGGCAAATCCACACCCACAAACAAGAGCAAATCATTGCCGAAAAAGAACGGCTGCATAGTACCCGTGTCCGCAGTCATGAACCCGCCGGACAGGCCATTATCAACGAGGCCCAACAGGTCATTCGGGGTGGTGCTGTTACACTAGCTGAGCTACTGCGTCGCCCCGGTTTTCACTATGCCGATTTGGCCAAGTATGGTTTGGCCGATGTCGGACTTACTGCCGCTGCCCAAGAAGCCGTAGAAATTGATTTAAAATACGCGGGCTATTTACAGCGCCAACAAAACCAAATTGATCAAGTAAGTAAACATACCAATCGCGCTCTGCATCCAGATATTGATTACAGCTCGATCGGCACGTTATCGAAAGAGGCCCGAGAAAAACTTGATCGGGTCAAACCGCTCACTATTGGTCAAGCCAGTCGCTTAGGTGGAGTAAACCCGGCTGATATCAATGCTTTGTTGGTGTGGACTGAACTTCAGCAACGACTAGTTAACGCACCACGTACTTAAATACCATATCGTTGATGGCAGCCTGGGTAAATGGCTTGGTCATGTAGTCAGTGGCTCCACAAAACTTTGCTCTGGCTCGATCGACAAAGCCAGAGTTGCTGGTCACCATGATAATTGGGGTGTTTTTGAACTCACTATTGCGGCGGATCATTGCACACAGCTTATATCCATCAATATTGGGCATATCAATATCCATCAAAATTGCATGGGGTTTAATGGTGATGATTTTGGTTAAAGCCGCGCCAGAGTCTAGCACCGGGAAAATTTGAAAATGAGCGCTATCTAAAAAGTCGTTCATCCGCTGCAAAATAGCCGGACTATCGTCTACGCACAAAATTTTATATTGAGTGGCGGTAATTATCTCGAAAGACAAATCTTGATCGCCCTGAATTTCAAATGATTTGGGTAGTTTTGCATACTGAGATTTAGGTGGACGTAAACCTACAACTCCAGCCACAATCAATGGATCTAAGCTTTGAGCAACTCGGATAGCCGGTCGATTTAGCTGGAGAGCCAAATTATTAAAATCTACCCCAACTAAGAATTTCTGCAAATAGTCATATTTACCGTTATCTTCATTATTTTTTTTCACAAAAGGTCGCTGATAAGGGCTATAAATCCTCGTTCCTAAAGCCTTCCAGTCACTAATTTCATCTTGACATTCCTTGCTTAAAGATAAGAAATTAGTAGACCATAAAATAGGAAATTGCCGATTATCATCTACAAAGCTGTAGGTAAACTCTGAGAGCAATAAAAAACTGCGAATGGTTTCTTTGGTGATCTCACGAATAATACTGGCAGCATCGGCTGCGGGCAATTGATTTTTGCGAACTAGCGAGTATAAAGCCTGATAGTCGTAGCTGGGATAAAAGTCGTCTAGTTTGGCACCAGCAATCCGCTGCCGCAACTTTTCAAACATTTGTCCTTCAGGATGTTGATTCTGAACTTTTAGCACCTGGCGCATGTACAGCTCTATTCGATCGATCGGCTCAACCGAAAAGTTGGCATGAAAAATTTTGCCATCACTGAGGTAAATAAACCAAGTCACTCCGTTGGCTGTTACCTTCAGAAATCCGTTGGCTTTGCGATTGGCAACACTTTCTAATAAACTAAGTGCCGACAGAGTCGTGTTTGTGCTTTGAGCTGAAATCATCGCTAGGCTGGGTGTCAACAACTTTTAGTTAGTCCGTAAATCTCCACAGGTCAGAAAAATCAATGATTCTGGAGTGTCGATCTACATACATTATTCCCATCATAGATCTGAAAATATCACAAATAAAAGCTATCAAACACCCTGACGAAAATTTGATTCTGACAATCTAATTAACCAGCGATATTGCTTCGTATCTTAGGTGTTTAAAAATCATCTGATTTAAGGAGTTTTGAGTAAATGGCTTGGTCATATAATCGGTGGCTCCACAAAATTTTGCCTTCGCTCGATCGACTAAGCTAAAATTGCTAGTCACCATAATAATCGGAGTGCTTTTAAAAGTCTCATTACAACGCACCATCCGACATAAGTTATGGCCATCAATATTAGGCATATCAACATCCATTAAAATCATATCTGGTTGAACAGCAATTACTTTGCTCACAGCTTCACTGGCATCTTGTACAGGAAAAACTTGAAAGTAATCACTATCTAAAAAATCCTTTATGCGCCGTAAAATAGTTGGGCTATTATCAATGCAAACTACCTTGTAATGGTCAGCAGACAAAAAAATTCCTGTGGATTGATCTTGGCTGTCTTTAAAAGAAAACAACTGCGGCAGCTTCGCATACTGAGATTTTGGTGGTAGTAGATCAACTACTCCAGAGGCAATGAGCGGATCTAGTCTTTGAGATATCTGGATAGCTGATTGACCAAGAGGTAGAGTCAAACTATTAAAATCTACACCCACCAAAAACTTTTTCAGATAGTTGTATTTACTATGGTTTTCATTGTGTTCAGAAACAAAAGGTCTTTGATAAAAGCTGTAAATATTAGATTTTAGCATTTTCCAATCATTTATCTCACAAGTACATTCTTTTATTAATACGGTAAAATCGTTAGAAAACATCAATGGAAAATCGCGGCTATCAAATACAAATTCACAGGTGAAATCCGAGAGCAGTAAGAAATTGCAGATGGTTTCTTTAATTATTTTGCGTGTGATCGAAGCAGCATCTGCTAAGGATATTAGCTGCATACAAGCTAAGGAATACAAGATCTGATAATCATAGCTAGGATAAAAATCATTTAGCCCAATTCCAACAGTTTGCTGTTGCAATATCTGCAAAAGATCTTTTTCTATATTTTGATCCCCAGACGCTAAAACCTGGCGGATATAGAACTCTAGACGCTCAATGGGTTCGATCGAAAAATTAGCGTGAAAAATCTCCCCTTCATAAAAGTATACAAACCAGAAGATGTCATTGGAGGATACTTTCAAAAGTCCTGTGGCTCTGCGATTAGCAAAGTCTTCTAGTAAATCGATCGCTGGTAAGATGGTATTCCTTCGATGAGATGTGATCATAACTAAGTAATCTGCACGATTTTTCTTGTCCCGTAAACTTTTAGTAGCTCTACGGGTTAAACAAATGCAAAATAATCAAGATAGGCATGAAATTTTGACCTGCTCTTATAATGCCCATCCCACCAGCTAAAAGCACGATCAAGCCAATCTGGTTAGAATGAACGGTATCAGTAGCAACCGACACCGCAGAACCATGAGCAACGACCTGTATCAACAAATTCAACAATTTTATGATGCCTCCAGTGGCCTGTGGGAAAATATCTGGGGTGAGCACATGCACCATGGCTACTATGGCGTGGATGGCAAAAAGCAGTTGGATAGACGACAAGCCCAGATTGACCTCATTGAAGAATTACTGAAATGGTCGGCATACAGCAGTCCAGAGCAACCCAAAATCATTGATATTGGCTGTGGAATTGGTGGTAGTAGTTTATACCTGGCAGAAAAGCTACATGGCGAAGTGGTGGGAATCACTTTATCTCCGGTGCAGGCGAACCGCGCTCAAGAAAGAGCAGCAGCGGCAGGATTAGCAGAAAGAGCAACTTTTAAAGTGGCCAATGCTCTCGATATTCCCTACCCAGATAACACCTTCGATTTGGTCTGGACTTTGGAGAGCGGTGAACATATGCCAGATAAGGACAAATTTTTGCAGGAGTGTTATCGAGTCCTGAAGCCCGGTGGCAAGCTGATTTTGGCTACTTGGTGCCATCGTTCTACCGAAGGTCAAGCTGGAGCCTTGACTTCATCTGAAACCAAGCATCTGCAGAAAATTTATGATGTATACTGCCTACCCTATGTGATCTCACTGCCCGACTACGAAGAAATTGTGACTAAATGTGGATTTCAGGGGATGCGATCGGCTGATTGGTCGGTGGCTGTTGCGCCATTTTGGGATGTGGTAATTGACTCTAGTATTACTCCCCAGGCTATTTTGGGGCTTTTCAAAGCTGGCTGGAAAACCATTCAAGCGGCACTTTCATTAAAATTAATGAGTCAGGGATATGAACGTGGCCTTATAAAATTTGGCTTAATCACGGCCACTAAGTAGAATCTTCCGAAAACAGTAGTTTCAGCTAGGTGCTATGAAAATCGATCACATCCATTTTTATGTCGAAGATGCTGCTCAAACCAGCGACTGGTTGATCCAAAAAATGGGTTTTCAATCTAGTGGCCAGCAAGTTAGCGAGCATACTCATACCGAAGTTGTAAGCAGTGGTCGGGTGGTATTCCGAGTATCTTCAGCGCTCGATCGAACGAGTCCGGTGGCTGCTTATCTGGCTAATCATCCAGCCGGGGTGGCTGATGTGGCTTTTCTGGTTGAAGATCTGGAGTTGATTTTGGCTAGAATAGACCGGCTGAATATTAAAGTAATCACCGATCGAGCTTTACCCAACCTAGATGCTCATCAAATCACTATTCAGGGTTGGGGAGACTATCAACACACCTTGATTTCCGCCGATTTTCAGAAGTTTAACAACTCTCTAACTAACACTTCGCTGCCAAAAAGTGCTGTTGTGGATATTGATCACGTCGTTCTAAATGTTCCTCAATATCAACTAGCCACTGCCACCCAATGGTATCAAGGTCTGTTTGATTTTCGAGTACAGCAGTCTTTTGAGATTCAGACAAATTATTCTGGTTTGTATAGCAAAGCTTTAATTGATAAGGGTGGCCAAGTACAATTTAATATTAATGAACCCAGTACAACTAATTCGCAAATTCAGACTTTTTTAGACTTACATGGTGGTACTGGTATTCAGCATGTTGCTCTGCAAGCACAGGATATTTTTCAGTCTGTAGCTCAAATGCGAGCACAGAATTTGGAGTTTTTACCAATTCCATTAATTTATTACAGTAATCTGAGAGATCGGTCTCAATCCATTAAGAACTTTCCTTTGCTTCACCAGGAGTGGCAAAAACTAGAAAAAATGGCGGTTTTGTTGGATTGGCCAGAAAATGCAGCAACAGAATTACTGTTACAGATTTTTACCCAGCCGGTCTTTGATCAGCCTACGTTCTTCTTTGAAATTATTGAGCGCCGGGGACAAGCTCAGGGGTTTGGGGAGGGGAATTTTTTGGCTTTGTTTGAGGCGATCGAACAGGAGGAAAGCAACAAGAATTTCAATTAGTCCAAATGTTTGACCATGCTTGGCCACCTGTTTCTAGTCCAGCCAAAGAGCTAGTGGCCGAAATAATGACTTTACCCGATCGATCTCGCAGGGTCAAACTCAACAGCCCGCGAGTGGTATCTCGGCAGCGATAGACTAATCCCTGAGCCGTCGGAACCTGCACCATTGTCCCTACCAAATCGGTATTGCCGGTTAGTTCCACTTGATAAAAATAGCTGTCGGCTTGCATTTGCCATTTACCCCAAGGATCAATCTGCCAATGAACTTGGGCATTCCAAGGCACAAATTCATAGAATTCTTCCTGATAATGAATTCCAATCATGGCTACTTCTTCCATCCAGGTCAAAACCTGTCGCTTTCCACCCCCAGCGGTGATCGCCAAATCAGGTTCCCCCTCGAAGCAGTTACAATTTAGCCAAAACCATTTTTCGGGAAAAGATCGACCCCAGTTTTTTTCGCTATAGGCCGGAGCATCGGTAAATTCATAGCGAGTTCCCTGCCATTCGACCCAACCTGTTGCTAAGCCATGTGCCATCAGCACTTGCCAGCCCGGTTCAAAGATGGGCAAAAATGACAATACTCCCCCAGTAGATTGTTGTTGGAACCATTGGGGTTTGCCCCAGCCGTAGATAGGCTGGGTTTGATAGCACCAGCGACAGGTGGGCTGTCCGGGAATGTGTAGAACTCCTTGGTTGAGGGTGGCGGTGGCTTGATAGCCTGTGGTAATGTGCTGGTTGAAATCTTCGATCGGCAGTAGCTGTGGATTAATAGCTAAATCATGTTTACCCCAATGCCCTAAGCCTAAATTATTCTGACTCACCCAAAATCCGTCAACACCAGCAAAACTCTGGTATCCATACTGTTCTCCTGCTCCTAAGATCTGCGCTGTGCCAGCGCTCTTCGCGCCACCACTGGGATCTTCAATGGAGTACATAAAAGCAAAAGATTCGCGGATTTCGGGGATCGTCACCCGAAAATACCAACCCTCAAAGAAATTTTGGCTATAGCCATCCCAATGATAACCACTATGGGGAGTTTGCAATGCTTGGTGCTCATTGATTGTATTGAACATGGTTGTACCTAGACTGGGATAAAGCAAGCTAGCGGAAATAGGAAATATTCCAGGAAAAATAGTTTCCAAATGAATTGATAGAAGGAGGCGATTGCCCTTTGGTCTTCTAAATCAACATTACTGCTTCGCCACCAGAGCAAGCCTAGTAATATACTATGAAATCCTACTAAGAAGACGGTATTAACCCCAGGTAATAACCAAATCCCGGCTGCTATCATGCTGAGATAGGCGATCGAAATTACCCAGCGGGTGATGTTTAAAATTGCTGGCTTGCCCCAGCTAATAGTGAAAGTTTGAATTTGGAATTTTTGGTCGCCCGCCATGTCTGGTACATCTTTGAAAATGGCGATCGCAATGGTGAACACTAAAATAAATAGAGTGATAATCCAGATGATCGGGGGGAAAGATACTACTTGGGCGAGGGAATGATTAAAGTAGGTGAAGAGTCCAATATTAACTACAAATCCGCGCACGGCTAAGATGCAAAAGGCGGCCATGAGGGAGAAGCGTTTGAGTCTTATGGGTGGCGCGGAGTAGGCGGTGCCTAAGATAATGCTGATAACTACGGTGGCTAGGAGCCAAGGGCTACAGATGGCGGCGATTGCTATGGCTAAGATGCCGGTGATGCTTACGATCCATTGCCCTTGTTGCAGAGAGAATGCGCCACTGGCTAGGGGCAGGTGAGGTTTATTGATTCGATCGATCTCAATATCATAGATTTGGTTTAATCCGACGATGTAAATGTTGCCACAGATGCAGGCTAGCCAAGCTCCGAGCATTAGTTCGAGGTTGGTTCTGGAAAATATGGTGTTGGTGGCGATCATCTCTGGTGTCAGCGAAGCTACCGCTATGAGGTAGAGGGCGATGACGCTGAGAGTGGTACCAATGACGGTGTGGGGGCGGGAGAATTGCCAGAGGTTAGATAAAAATGACATGTGAGAATTCTCCGGTGGCTGGTCAAACTGCTTCTAGCTTAAATCAAAGTTGTTGTATTTTAGGGGGATTTTCTTTAATCAGGCTTTAATTACCTTTTCCATCAATGTGCCGATTTGACAAAGCTCTGGCTCCTGCCATGCTGAGGCAATCAATGTCAAGCCTGTGGGTAAACCGTTTTGCTGAAAGCCATTGGGAATCGAAATCGCCGATAAATCTAACAAATTTACAAAGTTAGTGTATAGCCCTAAGTTGCTGTTGAGTTGTAGTGGTGAAGCTTGCACTTCGGCGATCGAGTAAATAGTCCCGGTAGTGGGCACAGCCAAAATATCCATCTGCTGCCACTGTGGCTCTGTTGTTCGTTGTAACTCAGCTAAGCGATAAATAGCCTGAAATACTGACACTGCATCATATTTATCGCCACCTTGAATGACCCCATAAACTGTGGCATCGACATCAGGAAATTGGTCAGGGGGATGAGTGGCTAAAAAGTCTTGGAGAATTGCTAATCTTTCGGCAACCCATGGGCCACCATAAAGCATTTGGGCGGTGTCGGCAAATGGTTGGAAATCGATCAAAACTATTTGATATCCCAATGCCACCAATCGTTCTAGGCCATCATGATAAAGAAGTTCAGCATCCTGGTTGCCAAAGAATTTGAGGTGTTGTTCGGTAGGGATGCCAATTCTCAGATTTTGTGCAGATCCAGGTGGATTGAGGTCAGCTATCCGTGAAAAAGGATCGGCAGCATCGTAACCCCCAGCTATTTCTAGTACCATTGCAGCATCACTACAGTTTAAAGCAAAGATAGAAACACAGTCTAAGGTGCGAACGGCTGGCACTAAGCCCTGGGTACTGATGTGACCTTTGGTGGGTTTGAGTCCGACAATATTGGTGAAAGCGGCTGGGACGCGCCCAGAGCCAGCAGTATCAGTCCCCAGCGAGAAGCTGACCATCCCGGTGGCCACGACTACACCTGAGCCTGAGCTAGAACCACCGGGAATATATCGGTCATTGTAGGGATTGCGACAGATGCCATAGGGCGATCGAGTACCCACCAGACCAGTGGCAAATTGATCCATGTTGGTTTTGCCGATCGGGATGGCTCCGGCGGCGATTAGCTTTTCGATTACAGTTGCCGATCGATCTGGAGTATAAGCAAAACTGGGACAGCCAGCGGTCGTGGGAATTCCTGCCCAGTCTAAATTGTCTTTGATTGCAAAGGGAATGCCCCATAGAGGTAAATCAGATTGATCGCTAATTAATGCCAACGAATCTGCCAAGGGTGCCAAATAAATCCACACAGCCGGATCATTGTATTCCGCGATGCGGGTATAGATCGACTGGAGAACTTGAGCTGGCGTGCTTTGCCCAGTTTGATAGAGGTGGCGCAGATGGCTAATTGCTAAATTTTGACTTACTTGCATAGAGATGATTAAATCCTGATTCCTTAATGAGTATCCCCGATTTTCTGTTGTCCGTCATTTGTTACCCAACGTGTGCGATTGCTCTGGCTGGAAAACACTCAAGTTGGATAAACCGTCTAATGTACTTTCGACGATCGCTTTACCTTCATTTAGTAAAAAATCCAGGAATGTTTGAGCGGCAAGAGATAAATGTTTGCCGGAAGGATAAATTACATACCAATGATTTTGAATCGGGAAACCTTCAACATTTAAAAAAGTTAACGGTCCCCCTGGAACGGCTAATGAAAGGCAGTGTAAGGATAATACCGAAAGTCCTAAGCCGCCAACAATTCCCTGCTTGATTGCTTCATTGCTACTCATTTCCATTACAGTCTTTAATTCCAAACGATTGTCAGTAAAAAATTGTTCGACGATGGCGCGAGTACCAGAGCCAGGTTCGCGCATGATAAATGGCTCTTGAGCTAATCGCTTGAGCGAAATCGCTTTTTGCTCGCGGGCAAGCGGGTGATTGCTAGGGGCGACCACCACGAGGGGATTGGGCAAAATGGGTCGCAGTTCGATGTCGAGTTCTTTAGGTGGTCTACCAGTAAAATACAAGTCGTCTTGATTGTGGGCGAGTCGATCGAGTACCTGCGCTTGATTGGTAATATTCAGACTCAGCTCGATGCCGGGATGCTGTTGTTTAAAGGTACCTAGCAGTCTCGGTACGAAGTATTTAGCGGTGGTTGTTGTTGCTAGGCTCAGGTGGCCTTTTTCTAAGCCTTTTAATTCATTGAGACTGGTTTCGAGTAATTCCAGGCGACCAGAAATTTCTTGACTGGCGGCGAGAACTTCTTTGCCTGCTGCTGTCAGATAAAAGCGTTTGCCTAATTGTTCGACTAAGGGGATGCCAACAATTTTAGTGAGTTGCTTCATTTGTTGGGATACCGTCGGCTGCGTGAGGTTTAATTCTTCGGCGGCACGGGTGAAACTGTTGTGCCGAGCAATCGCCTCTAACACATTTAATTGATGGATTGTGGCTTGTTTCACGGTTGGGTGGCGGGATGAGAGTAGGGGAACTTGTACTAGGAAAATCTTCGGATTCGCACTGGAACTAAATCTTAATGGTAGCCTCTCTCTTTTGATAGATGCTCTCTATCACCATACCACTTAAATTTTTATCCGCCTATTTTAAACTCTGCTAGTACGAACTAGTCATATAGACTGATTCTATCGAACTGACAATCAGTGATTGCTTGCGTCTATGAAATATTTTGTCCAAATAGAACCAATAAATGACGAATTGCCGCCTTTTCATAGTAAAAAATAGAATATTTGTATTAAATTTTTTGTATTATTCAAATTTATATTGTCGCAATATATTGACAGATACCATAGAGCCATGCAATCATTTATTCTATGATATTTAATTCAATCATTGATTTTATCGATTTCAAGGATCGATCTAAAATCTCCTCAATTTTCAGATCCTCACTTTAAAAACCCATGCAACATCTCTCACGTCGGCACTTTTTGCTGGCAGTTGGTGCCACTGGTGGCGCAACCCTGCTCAAAGGTTGCAGCATCAACCCACCCTCGCCAGACTCGTTATCGCCTAGAGCATCAGTACGGACTCTAAGTTCGTTAGATACCCCAGAGACAACCGCTGTCAAACTGGGCTATATTGCGATCGCTGAATCAGCACCATTAATTATTGCTAGGGAAAAAGGTTTTTTCGCTCGTCACGGCATGACAGATGTAGATGTCTCGAAACAAGCCTCTTGGGGCTCGGCGCGAGATAATATCGAAATAGGCTCCTCTAACGGTGGGATCGATGGCGGACAGTGGCAGATGCCCATGCCGCAGTTGATTTCAGAAGGGATTATTACCAAGGGCAATCGCAAAATTCCGATGTTGTCGATGGCGCAGTTGAGTACCCAAGGTAATGGGATTGCGATCGCTTCCCAACATGGCGGTAAGGGTTTCGATCTAAATGTATCGAAGGCGGCAGAGTACGTTAGAGAAATGAAAGCTGACGGTAAACCCTTTAAAGCTGCCTATACCTTCCCCCGTGTCAATCAAGATTTTTGGATTCGCTATTGGCTGGCAGCAGGCGGCATCGATCCTAGTAAAGATATCGATCTGATTGCGGTACCCGCCGCCCAAACGGTAGCGAGTATGCGGACTGGCTCGATGGATGGGTTTAGCACAGGCGATCCTTGGCCGTCGCGGATTTTACGAGATCGCCGCAAGTACGGATTCCTGGCAGTTTTAACAGCTCAAATTTGGCCAGCACACCCAGAAGAGTACTTTGCCATGCGCGAAGATTGGGTGAGGAAAAATCCTAAAGCTGCCAAAGCGATTCTCAAAGGAATTATGGAAGCCCAAATGTGGTGCGACGATCCTAAAAATAGAGCAGAAATGGCCGCTATTTTATCGCAACGTAAATACTTCAATGTTCCCAGTGATCTATTAATTGGCCCCTACACGGGTGAATATATCCTCGGTGCCGATCGCAAAACAGTTAAAGATGAAAAGTTAGCAATTCGCTACTGGAAAGATGCTCGCGGCAGCGTTTCTTATCCATACAAGAGCCACGATTTGTGGTTCTTGACTGAAAGCGTCCGGTGGGGATTTTTGCCTCAAGGTTTCTTGGGCGAAGCCGATCGAGTGATTAATGCAGTCAGCGGTGAGAAGTTTTGGCGAGAGGCAGCTCAAGAATTGGGCCTTGCCAGCGCAGATATTCCCCCATCTACCTCGCGCGGCATCGAAAAATTCTTCGACGGTGCCGAGTTCGATCCTGCAAAGCCGAAAGCTTATTTAGATAGCTTGAAAATCAAAACTATGAAGGCTTAGATTGATTATCAAGCTCTAGAGCCGCAATTCTCTGTCTTATCTCTCTAAACCGTCGGGAAACCCGACGAGCGAGAGCCTCAATTATCAATTCTCAATTAATTTCGGAGCATTATTATGACAACTGGCATACGTAAATCGTCGGGATTTCGGATCGGCAATATGGAAATATCTGCCAAAAGCATCAAGAAATATGTCTTGCCGCCAGCGATCGCGATTTTTACATTCTTAGCTTTGTGGGAAGCGTTATCGGCTTCAGGACTTACCTTATTACCTGGCCCTTCGAGCCTGTTTACCGATGCGCGGACTTTTGAATTAGTGAAATATCCTTTTTACGATCGCGGTGGCATCGATAAAGGGATGTTCTGGCAGACTTGGGCAAGCTTGCAACGGGTGGGTATTAGTTATACATTAGCGGCGATCGTCGGAATTTCCCTCGGCATCGCGATCGGTACTAGTGAGATGCTCTCCCGCGCACTCGATCCTTTGTTCCTATTCTTGAGAACTGTTCCCCCGCTCGCTTGGGTACCAATTTCTCTCGCTGCCTTAAACAAAAACGAACCAGCAGCTTTATTCGTAATTTTTATTACCGCCGTCTGGCCGATTTTAATTAACACCGCAGTTGGTGTCAAACAAATCCCTCAAGATTATATTAACGTTGCCAAAGTTGTCCAAGCTTCCAAGCAAAAATACTTTTTCAACATCCTACTTCCTTCTGCACTGCCTTACATTTTCACTGGTTTGCGAGTCGCGATCAGTTTAGCTTGGTTAGCAATTATCGCCGCCGAAATCGTGATGTCAGGGATCGTTGGGATTGGTTTCTTTATCTGGGAAGCTTATCAAAATAACTACATCAGCGAAGTTATTCTCGCCTTGGTTTGGATCGGTGCGGTTGGTTTATTGCTCGACAGTGCAATGAGCTGGTTACAGAACAAAATCGTCAAACAGTAACTCTTTGTTTCGCGCAGGTTAATTGAGTTGCTGCGTAGATCTCTACCCCACCCCAGGCCTCTTCTTTATAAGGGGGTTGGGGGGGAACCAACCTCAAACGAAGTCTAGCAAACTATTAACAATTCAAAATTCATAAACTGCTATGTCAACAGTCGAATTAGTCAATATTAAAGATGCAGGGAAAACCTTCCCGCTCGGTGGGGGGAAAGAATATATCGCCCTACGTGGTATCGATCTCCAAATCAGGCGCGGTGAATTTATTGCGCTGATCGGTCACTCTGGTTGTGGCAAATCTACCCTGCTAAATATGATTGCGGGACTGGATTTAGCGACCGAAGGAGTAGTTTCATTAGAAGGATTAACTATTACTAAACCTGGTCCTGATCGGATAGTAGTTTTCCAAAACTATTCACTATTACCGTGGATGACCGTCCGTGAAAACGTCGCTTTTGCTGTTGATGAAGTCCTCACTGAGAAAACAGCTCAAGAGCGGAAAAAAATCGTCGAACACTATGTCGATGTCGTCGGACTTTCTAAAGAAATCGACAAATATCCCAGTGAAATGTCTGGGGGGATGCGCCAACGGGTAGCGATCGCCCGCGCTCTAGCCGTTCAACCGCGCTTATTATTACTAGATGAACCATTTGGTGTACTTGATGCCCTGACCCGGGGTAAATTGCAAGAACAGCTAGTTAAAATTTGCGAAGACAATCAAATTTCGGCGTTGATGGTGACTCATGAAGTCGATGAAGCCGTACTGATGAGCGATCGAGTGGTGATGCTTACCAATGGCCCAGCTTCCAAAATTGGCTCGATTTTAGA